>NZ_JAOWFM010000043.1:0-264805 GCF_030333655.1 Citrobacter sp. CK180
ATGACTCATGATGAACCCTGTTCCATGGCTCCAGATGACAAACATGATCTCATATCAGGGACTTGTTCGCACCTTCCCTAGTAAATACACCTTTATCCTGATATCTATTGGGAATGTTATCTATTTCATTTTGAATTATCACGCATTAGACGCGGTGCTGATCATACTGTTTTATGTCACTCTGATTTTTACCCCCGTCATCCTCATCCTGCGCGCCTTCTGTGCACAGCATGAGTAACTCATCGAGCATGATTCATAAACGTTCATCCATGTAAACCTGGCTTCACACGGCACTCTGACGCACAAAAATTAACATACCAATCAAAAAACCCTGGACGCACTCGGTACAGAGTATGTTATGGTTTGGACAGGATATGGAAAATTCGAGTAACTTTCGTGTGGTTTCGGGTTAGTATCTGAAAACACACTTCAAAACAAACAGATAAAAAGAGACCGAATACGATTCCTGTTATCGCCAGCACACAAACAAAATCAATAAATTCAAATAGATAGACACAATATAGCGCATCTTTTAGCCAAAAATACATCTTTTCATGTGCTTTTATAATCAAATACATACCACTTTTTTCGTTTTTATTCGGTGATATTTCGGTACGACACTCCAGCGAAAGGGTTGTCGTTCCACATCACCGACGAAGATCCCCCCTGTTGCGCATAGCACTCTTTGACAAGAACGATTCAAAAACTGTTGATAAAATGTTCAGTTAGGCAGCGCTAATATAATAATTTTATTATTCGTTTTTCTTTTTCATGGTAGTCAAATGAAAATTACACGCAAAGAACTACAAGTAATGAAAGAAACCGTTTCTGATGATTGTATCATTTATCTGTCTGGACCATCATCGTTAGATACTCCACTGGAGCTATTACGCGCCAAAAGTATCATCAGCGTGAACGGTAGCACAGGTTACTTACTGGAAAACGATATTCCAGTGTTTGCATATATTGTCTGCGATGGTTCATTTTATGAAAAGAATAAAACACTATTCTTAAAATACTCATCTTATGCCAGATATACTTTTATTAGTAATGACGTTCTCAAACGTGCAAATACTTCAGAAAAAGAGCAACTACTCAACACATGTTTTGTGTTAAATGATATCTGCAAATCACGAGGCGGGCCGGGAAGAAAAATAAGATATACAATAAAATCGGCAATTAACAGAAGTGTTTTTATCAAGTGTTCTGCATCAAGGAAAGAAAAAACAATCGCATTTTCCACTGATATATATCACGGACATTTTGGCAGTGCGACGGTTGCATTTAGTGCGCTACAACTAGCGATCACACTAAAATTCAATAACATTTTCTTCTCAGGATTAGACCTGAGCGGGAAATTCGAGAGGTTCTACAGCGAAGCTCAACCGCAACCGACAACATTGCCTACAGATTTTGATTTCATATTGAAATCTTTTGTTTTCCTGATGAAAAAACATCGTGGAAACATTTTCAACCTTTCCAGTAAAACTGCTATACCATATGAAGTAATTCCCTTTGCGAGCGCAGCAGAAATAATGAATCAAACTACTCTGGTGTAACACGAGCACCTTGCGATAGACGTGATAAACACATCTATCGCACCTCAGATTATCCCCCTATTCAGGTTTCTCCGGCCAGTTAATATCCGGCGCATCTTCCGGTTTTACCCGATTAAGAAATACGCTGTATCGCTCCCATTCTTCGAGCTTTCCGGCTTCCTCATCTGTCGCCATTTTCAGTTTTACGGCACGGGAAAGCGGAGCTATTGCAGCATCAGCTATAGCAAGTAATTCAGCTTTCTTTTCTTCGGCCTGCACTCGTAACTCTTCCTGCGAATACTGGCGCGGCTGAATTTTCCCGTCCTTGAATACCCATCCCCCCATAATGTCCACATCCTGATTTTCCGGGGTAATTTCGACTTCTACGACGCTGAAATCACGCGGGTAAATGCTCGACACATCTTTGCTGATACAGCAAATAACCCCTGATTTATCGTAAGCAACTTTCAGTGTATCCGGTAGAAAATCAGCCTGGGACTCATACCAGTCACGTCCATCATCAGAGATGAAAAATTCCGCATTGTGTTCGTCCATCAAAAACAGATTATATGCGTCATCAGGAGTATATTTCGTCAGGTTCTTAAGGTGTTGCATGTTATTTCCCCTCATGACTTAAGTCGTGATATTAACCCAGGTGCCGTTAATATTTTTTTGAACATATCGGACAAGCAGAGAACCCACGTTTGATGATCCGCCGACCATCTGGATCGCAGTGGCGAATGCCGCGTCATTTGATGAAAAGCCACCACCATCGGTAAATGAGCGGGTTTGGGTCGCACTTACGCGTATATTCTGCACGTAACGCGCATCAGATGCGGCCTTTGTGTAAGCTTCGCCAGCAGGGGTGTAATTGCCTTTCGCCTGGTAACGCGCATCAAAGTTCGTATAATTGCCTGGAATGACTTGTTCTTTCATTGCCAGTCGCCCCATACGGACATCTATATAACCCATGATGCCGCGTGGAGCATCAGCAGGAAAAGAACTATAAAAGCCTATTCCATACCAGCTTTGTAATAACAAATTCGCGCCATCAAAACTGGCAGCATCAGAGCCCGGAGATATACCAACCATTCCGGCATCGCCGACTTTGCTCCCCCTGAGAGTAAGCCCATCATTAAATCTGACTGTTTTATTAAAAACGCCGCCATTAGTTGCAGATACAGCATCAACATCTGATGCTTTTGGTTTATTAGCTGTTGTATAGAACTCGTCCCATCCCTGAGCAACACCAGCCTCCCACGTCTGCGCAAAATACCGTTTAGACCTCCCGACAAGCGTAAACTGATATGTCGTGGAGTGTCTGATGTTAATTCCCATATATGTGACGGTAGCGACAGGGGAACCGGTAGTTCCTGCAATTATCCCCGTTGCGTTGATAGTCCCCAAATTCTGATTAATTATTGCGTCGCCACCAATTCCCTGCCAACCAACAACGGGAATACGCCCTGCGGTAATATCCGTCATTGAGGTTACAATATCTTTGAACGCAGCGGTTCCCAGCCCCGCATAAATCGCGCCGGGGTTAGCGACGTTAAAGAACGTTTTCGTCTTATCCATCAGACAGACAAGCGCCACGTCTTTTAAAATGTCGTTAGCCACCAGCGGGGCTTTATTTCCCTTATACAGAGGAAACGTGCCGAGCGCTTTACCACCTAATGTAAGCTGTAGCGTCGCTGCACCAGTATTATTCTGTGCGGGATAGACAACGATCGGCGTCCGTAACGCCCATTCAGTAGCGTTATCGACAAAATACGTGGCTGGTAGTGCCAGGGTGAGAGCGTTCGCCGTCCCTCCTGCGACGCCCGCCGTATAGTGCCCGCTCTGTAAATGTTCAATTTGAACAAACTGATTTTCTGAACCGCGAGTTGCGAAATTAGCGATCACATCATTTAATGACCAACCTTTCGCTGTCGTTCCCTCTCGCCCGCGCACTACAGTCAGGGTATCATCGCTGACTGATTTCAGATGACAGATTTCGAAAACTGTTTCTTTCGCATCTGTGAGCGTTATTTTGGCGTAAGTTTTAAGCGTATTTGAGTTATTTGCATAATCATAAGTAAGCAGATTAGCAAACATCGCCCCCGTACCGGGCATAACCTGAATAGTCGTCTGGCTGGCAGTGATATCTGCGGCCAGAGAGGAAACGACATTATTTCCAAATCCAATAATCATTGTTCAACCACCGTTACATTGTAGGTGTAAATAAATGGGAGTTTCACAAGAGACTGGCTAATTGCATCTTTTAGAAAAAAACCGACACCATCGCCATAGTCAGGAATAGAGATATAAAAAACGCCCTTATCGGGCGTCACACTAATATCAAAAGTATCCTGGACTGGAGGATCTACCCCATTAGTCCCATGTATAAATCGTGCCAGTCGGCGTTTTAGCCAGTCTATGCAGAAATGAGAACCATCGCCTTTATAAAAATTCCAGGTCAGGATCCGTTTAAAGTAATCATCAGGAACATAAGATGCCGAACCCGGAACATAATTCTTCAGTTTTGCATAAGCAACGTTGTTATACTCAACCGTGTTATAAGCCCCACGCGCAATAGCATCCTCAGAAATCTGGAGCAATGGACGTGTTTCGCCGTATATACCCAGTGCGATCCAGTCAAGCAGATCACCAGTAATAGCAGGAGACGTCCAGCATGGAAGATTCAGGTTATTGAGATAATCAAGGTATCCCTGCGCCAGTTGATTATAAGCGTCAAACAAGGCTGAAATATTTGGATCGTCGTTGTACTGAGTATACGGGTAAGCCGGAATAATTTTATCAAGAGGTGCTGGCATATTGCTTAACCTGAATTTGTGATGCGGAGGTAGAGAAATACGCGTATGTATCACCATACACCAGACTTGAATCAGCAACAGGAGGCACTATTTGCCCGTTAATTCCGATCTGAACGTCGATCATAGAAACAAGAGATGCGGAAACAAGCCCCTGTACCGACTTAAGAAATAGATCCTGAATCTGGTAAATGTTGACAGGTTCGCCGACTGCGATCGCATTGATGTAATCAGCAATATCTGGCTGTACTGCTTTCTCTATCCCCGTAGGATCAACATAGGTTGTTGATACGGTATTCCATGTAATTATCACTGAAACATTTTGCGACGATGGCACGACATAAGGCACCTGATATGTATCAGGATACACAATGATCGGTATCGTTTTTTTCTCAACGGGGGAACCGGACGGATTCGATACATCATTTGTCAGTGCAGATATGTCCGGTACTGACTTATAGATAGCATAAGCCACCTCATAAGGATCCCCGCCACCAGCGACCGCAACCCATGATCCGAGTGATGCCTGTCGATATGAGATCAGGTTCTCCTGTACGCCGTAGACGTTTTTCAGTTCAATCCGGTAGCAGTCCGGCGTTCCCTGTACGCCGTACATACCGGCCTGAAAAACCTGTGCTCTGTAGGATGAAAATGATTGTTCCGGCGCACCGGGCAGACCATCCGTCAGGTTGGTACATGTCAGGTTATACGAGTCAGGAACAGACGTTTTTATCTGGTTCACAGAACCCGCAGGCACCGCCCATGTTCCCTCAGTTGTTGCCAGGCAATAAACCGGCTCAGTTTGCCCGCTTTCAGGGATCATCGTGTCCCGTTGGACTGCATAAGTATATGACCCATCTCCGACCATAAAACCTTTCGGGATAGCAAATCCCGGTGGACCGCTGAACACTTCGTAAACGGAAGTGTTAGTTCCCTGTCCTTTCTGCACGCCATACATGCCGCCCAGTTGTGCAAGCAGGTGAACGTTCGCAGCATACGGACTACAGGAGTTGATCAAATCAACACGCGCCTGGTCACACACGACGAGCGCACCGACACTCGTACTGACCATATCTTCAACTAAAGAGCCGGGTAAATCCGTTGTGATGCCCGGCGAAAGAGCTGTCGCAGTATCAATAACAAGCTGCCGTAGTTCATCCGTCGTTTTAGGAACAGGACCGGCAATATCATAACTGATCGGTAAATCACTCATACGTATACCTGTGCCACAATTTTAGAGCCTGAGTTGGTAATCACTGAAATATTGTAGACCGGGGGATCAACCCCCATCAGTGCTATCTGGAGAGAGGAAAAATATTTGCTGAACTGCTGCTGGAGCCTGTTTACATAGAAGGTAGGCAGAATCTGCTGGATCACAGAACCATTCGCAGGTATGCCGTGATTAGCATAAAAAGGGGACTCCTGAGGAGCAAGCTTGAGATTCTGAACCAGTGTCGTGAGGTAAACAGAATCATTATAACCGTTTTCATCGGTGGTAACCGTAACCCATCTGCCGGATTCATCCCGCCCGTAAGTTCTCATTCTGTGATACTCCCGTTAAACGTTGAGATCGGCCCTCCGGTGTTATTTCCGTTGTTGCCGTTATAGTGCTGATGGGAATTAAGCCACTGAAGAAGCTGCTGCCAGCCCTCATGCATGATTTGCGGGCTTGTGCTGGCCGCGCTGTCCTGGAGTTTTCCGCTCTGCCCTGTGAGAGACCACATGCCCGCTGTCAGAGTCAGCACAGTATTACCTACCGTCACTTTGAACTGTTTCGGCGTAGCGATCGTGATGCTGTCCGGTGTCAGAAGAAACGTGGTGTTACTTTTGGCGTCCCGGATTGTCACGCCCTCCGGCCCGTAGAGGGTTAAAACCTGCCCGTCAACATCCTCCCACTCTGTATGGCTGATCGGTAAAAATACCAGCGAGCTGAGGTTCGCCGGAGGCGTCAGGTCAGCGGTTCCCCCTCCCAGGCCGCTTGCACCACCGAGATACGTATCAGCAGGAATAACGATCCCCCTGTCCCCTTTTTGCATCGGATACCGGATGTACTGGGGACCAAACAAGGGGATTGTCAGTTGTGGCAATGTGTAGGGAATATCGCGGAGCAGAAAAGATACGGTAATCATCTTCCCGGATTGTTTAACGACTGATGCGGGTAATACCTTACCGGCCATTTGCATAGCATCAGCAATTTTCTGGTCAGCAAAATTATGCATATTGCCGCCGAAATTTAGCTTCTTATCAATACTCATGTCGCTGCAAGCCCTCCTGTCGGATGTGCCTCCAGCACGGTTACCCAACTGTTAGCGTCCGGTTGCCTGCTGTTACCTACCAGCCTTACCGAGGACACAAGGAAATCGCCAGTAAAGGCAGAATCATCGCGAAACTGGGAATAAGAGGAGGCCTGGATCATCGTTCTTAATTTTTCAGGCATACGGATATAATCCCCTACCTGAATATCGCTACGCATGACACACGGGATGCTCACCGTACCAAACTGAATCCACGTAGGTTGGCCGACGAGATCGGTAAATTCGATCTGGACTGGGTTTTTACTCCTGTACGATGCGCTTTTTTTCGAATCTTTATCCTGGTGGTTAGCAAAATCGTTATCAAATACACGGATCTCTTTACCGTTGACCATTGCTATTTCAACGCCAGAATAATTATTGTCTTTAATAATGCTTTTGCTCAGCGTTTTGAGTTTTGTTGCAAGCTCAGTAAGGCTTCCGCAAAACATATTATTATCGTAGTTGTTGATTAACCGATCGCTGATGCTGATCGAGTATCGATAATCGCCTCCCATCGTCTGAAAACACTGTGTCAACGCAACAGAGAGTTTAATCCCTTTATTCCACGGCACCGTTAAATTGACTGGTGCCAGAGGCATCGGGTTAACGTTCGACACTGGCCCGGCGGTAACAATGAGATCCATACGCAATTCAGTACCCTGCCAGTTACCCAGAACCTGCCAGATTGTCCCCTCCAGTACCAGCCCCTGTTGCTCCGGTTTCGCCAGTGGTAACCCCTTTGACATTCCGACCCACATTTTTATCGTCATGCCAAACATATCCTGTCTGGCCTGCTGCATATCCTGCGGGCTGATCCCCCAGATGGTGATGCAACTCTGCCCTTTCGGGGTCGATTCACCAAAACGAAGGAGATCAAATTCAATCATCAGACAACCGGGGTTATATACCCCGTTTTTAAGACTGGTATACTGCCTGTACAGCGTTCCGGGGTTTCCATTGGTATCAGGATTATTAAAAATCTGAATGTCATAAAAACGCATCAGTTAATAACCTCTATTTGACCATCAGAAATACGCCACACCATTTTTGTTGTACTGAATGCCCCAACAAGCAAATTAATGTCGTAATTATTGGGAGAGCCAATTACTGGAATTGTCAGTTGTCGCCGACCTGAGTTATCCGTAATGTTGAGATACCAGCGCTGGGCAGCGATATTCCATTTTGTCTGGCAGTTATAAACCTCGCCATCAAGAATGGGAGTAAAAACCATGCTTTTCTGTTCATTACCAGAAAAGGGATAAAACGAAGTGCTCATAGATTAAACGCCCCGCTCAGTTTACCGATCAAGCCAATTACAGCACCTGATACACTGCTACCCAATGAGGTGTTACCGATCGCCGAAACGGTGCTTGTCCAGGCGCTTTCCGTCGCCTTATCACCGTTATCTATTTTGCTCAAATAGCTGTTAATAGCCTGATCTGCGCCCGTTTCAGAAATCAGGGGTTGCTCAAAATCCCAGAGCCATTGCCGTTGCGGTAAGGTGTCATTTGAGCCGGTAACATCGCGCACCGTTCTCAGTATACAGTTGCTGTAAATTATGCCCGGTGTTGCAACGATAAATGTTCCGCCAAGATTCGCATGCGCCTGCAAAACTGCCTGCAATGCACTCAGGGTGACAAGTTTTGTCATAGCGCCAGTATTTTCGTTTACTGGCGCATCCATCAGCATAGGAATGCGCAGAGGCTGAGAAAGTAGCGCATTTGCTGCCACTGCCTGATTTGCAAACGGGTAGCGACCGATATCGTAATCAATCATTGTCGCGCCGGGCGCAGCTCGCCAGTGGCAAAAATACTTATCCAGGTCTGTAAGTTCGATAGCCCCACCCAAAAGGCCAGAAACATAGCTGGCACTCTGGGTAAGGGCAACTATCGGTAACATACCGCCGGGAATACTCTGTGCAACACCATCGCAAAGAATTACCGGGGATATTTCAAAACCGAGCTTGTAGAGCTCGCGGGTAAATGACATTAACCGAACCCTCCAAGTTGTGTACTGGAGACAATCGCACTACCACCAGTGTTGTTATAAACGACAAGACCCTGAGCATTACCACGCTTCTGGTTGTCCAGAATTTGTTGCAGGATTTGGTCAGTTTTTCCCGAACCTGGCTGAGCCTGCGGCGCCACCGGCGCACTCTGGTTTGTCCCGGGCATATCAGAACCGTAAAGAGCGACATATTTCTCACGTACACGCCCGGGGTATTCGCGATTCTCCTTACTTCCCCTGTTCTTTCCGCCGTTGTACCAGCGCAGCATCTCTTCAACATCGTCTCCCGCCTGGCCTTTCGCCCACGACATAACCCGCGCGCCCGCCATGATGTTATCGCGAGGGGAAAAAGGATCTTCACCGGGCTGAAAATTCATAGGCATCACCTGCATCAGACCCTGTGCGCCAGCTTTGCTGACAGCATTCTGATCCCATGATGATTCCGCTGCGGCCACTGATTTAAGCAATTTCGGATCGAGGTCGTATTTTTTCGCAGCCTCTTCGAAATACTCATCATAGGTGGTAGGTGCAACGCCTGAGGCGCGTTTTGCAGATTTCAGCCATCCCCAGACACGCGGATCGCTTTCGCTGCCGGGAACGTAACTTTGCCCCGTTTTTTCATCAGTTACCGGCTTATCTCCAAGAATGGACGATCCCGGCGCCACGTCGTCAACTGACAGACTTGTTTTTCCTGCAATCCAGTCAATAACTTTACCGATGATGTGCGCAAGCCGTTCGACACCTGACATAAACGCCTCAACATCCTTTTTTAACTCAGGCGAAGCCAGATAGTTACCAAAGCGCCGGATACCATCAGAAAGGCCATCGATCCATTTTCCTAGTTCCGGTGACTGTAAAACCGTTTCTATCGCGCCGGAAAACGCATCAGAAAGCTTGTCCAGTTCTGGCGCCAGTGGAGCCAGACCACGGATAAAGGTATTACCGATACTGACTTTGCTGCGATCGAGCTGAACGTTAAAATCCTGCCACTGACGGAGCTGCTGATCGGTCAGTTGCAGGCGCAGGGTATCTTTCTGCGCCTGTTTCGCCATCGCATCGATTTCCGCATCGCTCATATTTTTAAAGCGATTCAGGTCATCGAGAGAGAAGTAGTTCGTCAGACTGTAGGCTTCTGCCCCCTGTTGCGTACTGCCGTTACGTACAAAAATATCCCGTGCGCTGCGGATCATCTGCGGTAACAGCTCCGCCGGATCCTGATTCGGGTTATCAATCCCCATAGCCTGGAATTGCCAGCGTTTGCTCAAATCCAGTTGAGCATCACGTATCGCACCAAGCGTACCTGTCGGGTTACCCAGCGCCTTCTGATAATTGACAGCGCTCGCACTCAGCCCGCCAGCAGTTGTACCCAGCCCCAAAGCCGTAAAACGCTGCGCGGAAGCATTTCCTGCAAGACGATTAAGCCCCCACAACCCACCAGCGCCAGCCAGCCCGGAAAAGAGGCCCAGCACAGTTCCCCATGAAAAAAGGCTGCTTGTGGCATCTTTGATATGACCGGCCAGTGATTTTGCATCCTTGCTGGCTTTATTCAGGAAGTTGCGGGCGCCGCTGGAATTCTTGCTGAATTCCGCCTGGGTTTTTGTGGCCTTTTCCAGATTACCATTCAGGCGATCAAGGCCATCATTGACAGAAGCAATTGCGGCCACACCATCGGTAAACGCTTTTGTAATGGCTTCGGTGCCATCACGAACCCGCTCTGTTTCCTTTGCGGTTTCACCGAGGCCATGAACCGCCCCCCGCCATTGTTCCGGTAACTCACTGAGCGCTTTCTGGTATTCATTGAATTTTTCCAGGAACGACTGAAATTTTTCGTCCTGAACATCAATTTCAACAATGGATTTAGCTGCCATTGAAATAC
Organism: Citrobacter sp. CK180; assembly: GCF_030333655.1. NCBI lineage: Bacteria > Pseudomonadati > Pseudomonadota > Gammaproteobacteria > Enterobacterales > Enterobacteriaceae > Citrobacter > Citrobacter sp. CK180. Next base: position 10,529 of record NZ_JAOWFM010000043.1, read on the forward strand.
CCCTTGCGTCTTATTTCCTCCAGCATGAACCGCTGCCGGAAATGGAGAGGGCTTTTGTATTCGCCGCAATCCAGTTCACGGCAGAGGTGACTGAAGCCTTCACAGGAGGCCCATGTCAGGAGGGTATGTGTGATGGTTCCGGCAGGACTTCCGGGATCGGGGTATCGGTAACCGTTTTCGACGTCGGTAAAGAATCGCGATACGCCGTAGCGCTCAATGACACGAGTCGCCCACTGTACATATCGAGCGCTTTCCCCACCGTCGGGGCGATCAGGTTCGCTTTCTGAATAGCAGAGCTCACCATAAAAAAAACCACTTCTCCCTCAACTTCCCTGTACTCATCATCGGTGATGATTTCCTGCTTAAATGCAGCATCAAGTGACGACGTTTTCCATACCCCCTGATCGTTCCAGATGACCGTCGTCAGACGCTGGATATCATCAACAATAGTCGGCGTTCCCGGCTTAAGATCTCCCGCTTCCTGTCGTGATTTGATGATGTTACGCAACATCATCGCTGCAACTCGCGGCGCGCCAACAGAACCCACAAGGGAGAAAAAGTTGTTGAACAAATTCCCCAGCAGCACACAATTTTGCTCAACGATTTCATACGGGAACGGCACAACATGCAGATACACCAGCGAACCATCATCCCGGGTAATGGTGCTGACGAAATTCAGTTTTCTGTCAATTTTCACGTAAATTAATCCCACATTTTATCGTTGGTGATCAGGTAGCCGGAAATCGTCACGACATACCCCGCATCCATACCGGTGATCGGCAGTTCGTTGAAGTTAACCAGATACGCATTCAGAACCGTGTAGTTTCCAAAAGTGCTGGCATCCGGCGTAATAACGACTTCCCCCAGCGATGTATCAGAGGCGAAGCGTTTCTGATAGCTTGCCGCCAGCCCCTGCGTCCGCAGCAAATGCACGGTGATCGTTACCTGCTGATAAGGGGCCTGGCTCCCGACTGTCCCGGTCAGTGTGGGAATAATGTCCGTTGCAGCAGAATCCGGCCGCATGTTGATCGCATCTTTCCCCAGATATGACGCAGTAACGTTCAGTTCCGGGATATCAGTGACGGTCACAGCGCCCCTGACGCGGTTCAGAAACCCCTGCGGTACTAATGGATTTGGCATTTATTACGCTCCCACAAAGTTGGTTACGTTGAGATTAAACGTAATGGACTCAAAACCTCGACGCGGCGTAACAACCGCGCTAAGGCCGTTATATTTTCCATCTGCGTAATCAGACTGGTTCAGGCTGGTATAGCTGGCGAATGGTACAGCGTTAATAACTGCGTTCCCCGCATAAGCGCCTTTCTCATACTCTTCGTTAAAACGATCCTGCGTGAGCTGTGTGTCAATCACCTGCCCCAGAATTAACCCGTAACTGATACCGGAACGGAGAGTTTTAAGCGCGCGGCGCTGCAAGCGACCAATACCCTGCTGATCGTAATAAAGCGGGTTAACGGTGGTGTTCGAACCGTTAATAACTTCATTAGCCAGATCCAGTTCAAGATTGATTGCGCACCAGGCAACTGAGTACCAGTAGTTAAACGGCATGCCATCAAGCATGTGACCGGCTACCAGCATCTTATTGCTCAGGCCACCTTCTGCCGCCGTACCGATATAATTGATATTATTATCCTGCAAAGTTTTCAGCAGCGTACCGTTACCCGCCGCCGGATATTCCGTAACGCCATACATAAACCGATAGGACATTGGCGGAACCATATTTGAGGAACCAGGGTCGTTTGACAGAGAGGACTGGAACGGCGCCGCCATAGAGAATTCTGTCGCGCCAATTGCGGGGGCCTCAATCCCTGCGAAAACGTTAGGATATTTGCCTGACGCCCAGTCCTGGTATGTCGAAATCGTGGTGGTCACGAAAAATTTAACCAGTGCCCCCGGCGATGTGTAATTGTTCGCCAGCGTTTTAAACGTCGGTTCTGTGTCCCATTCACGCGGCACAAGGTAAGAGAAAAATTTCTGGTACGTGTTCCCCAGAGAAATATCCTCATCAATGAAGGAACTCAACGCGGAAACCGCTGACGCAACGTTCATCTCTCCCAGCTCAAGAACGTAAACAGCGCGGCTGGTCCCCTGCGCCCAGTAAGTGGTGTTCATTTGCTGGATTTCTCCGGCAGCAACAGCAGTTACTGTTCCCATGACCGTTGCGGCACCCGGATCGTTACTGAGTGAATAAGTAAAATCGGTATCGCTGGTAATCGTGACGACAAACACGCCGTTATACTCAGCGGGAGTAACGCCAGCAATAATGGCTGGAATCTGATCACCAGTATTCCACCCATGCGCTTCGGAAAGCGTTACCGTGACCGTATTTTCTTCCCACGAAACAGATGAAATGTTTTTCTCCGGCGCAAGAATATTCTTGAGATCATCTTTTGACGTAAGCAACTGGTAACTTCCTGCCGCCAGAGTTGTCCCCCCGGTTGATACCAGCGCGCCAGACTTCAATAACTGGGATGGTTTCGGCGGATTAGTCACCGACACATTGATATTTACAATTGCCATTTAAATTATTTCTCCACGTAAATGGACGGAATTGCAGACGTGATCAGCCTGCGGGCGACATTCCTCATCCGCTGCTGGTAGTAATTGATTTTGAATTTGACGATTTTCCGCATGGCGATGATATTTAGTTCGTTCTGCGTCACCCGGTCATCTTTAATAACCGGAATATTCATCACGCCCATTTCAGCATCATCACTTAACGTATAGTTCTGGACATAACGCAGGAAATCCTCTGCCGCTGCATTACGAAGCCCGGTGATATAAATCGTCACCTCTTCTGAAACCAGTTGATACTGGTTGGACTTTTCATCCAGATAAAATGCCCCGGCCACAGGAACCGGATCCCCACATTTAACCGTGGCATACGGCGGCGCCAGATTCTGCAATGACAGCATCGCAGGATACATAGGCATAAAATGATTAAGAGATAACCAGATGGGGAGCGAATTTGAAACCACAACATCAGTCAGATCGATATCATCAACAGAGTTAATAATCTGCGACAACATATGCGGGTAAATTGCATGCCCGGTGTAATGGTAGATGTTTGCCGGTTCGTTCAGCCCGGAACGGCGGGAAAAAGCAAACTGAATACCGTAAAACTCCCCAATGTAGAGCACCTCTGAACCAATATCGTTAAACGGGTCAATATCTGCCTGCGCAGTGAAGGTAACCACGTTTTTATCATAGAGCTGTTCTTCATCCTGGATCGTTTCGGTCGTCAGGTGCAGATAGCCTTTTACCTCTCTCGTGTCTGGTTCACTGTTCGGATCTTCGGCAAGAATTGAGGCTTTTACCCAAAAAACAAAACCATCAAGCGGAAGAACTTTACGGACATATTTTGTGAATGTGACAGAAGCCGAGCGGCTGATATCCTCCAGCCCCTGCACCAGTGAAGCATTGAGTTCTGTTTTTGCCTGAGACAATTCATTGAGGGAAGGCATTCAACACCCCACTTACCCAGGCGCGCATTGACGCCTGAAACATGCCTGTATCAATAAAAGAGGGGCGCGGCTCCCCTTTCTTGTTTTTAAAACGCTTGCTAATCCCCTCCAGCGCGCGGGCCGTCGGCACACCTTCTGTGCCGTTCATCTCTGCGTTATCGAGAAAAGCGACAAAAAGGTGATGTACCTGATACATGGACTCAGCGAAAGGATCCGCAGGAAGCGGCGCGCCGGCCAGCATGATTTCGAGACCTGCCGCAAGGTCATCACTCATCATCTGCGCAATTTCTTCGCCGTGACGGTCAAAGAATGTCTGCATGATCCGGTATTTCCCCTCAAGAATTTCAGCCACATCGCCAGTGGTCGTATTCTCGTTTTCATAGGGAATATCCATAACGCCCAGATGAAGTTTCATGTAAGCCCCCAGAGATCACCGTATTGCTGTGCAATTGCCAGATACCACCGGCCATAGGGATCTTTGAGTTGTTGCAGGTCGGCAAGAGAGAGATTTTTCAACGCATCACTGACAACCCGCGTCTGGCTTGTTGATTCATCAGAGGACGCACTGATAACACCAGCAGTGAAATTGTTGATACCCAGTTTTTCGCGTACCGAACCGAAGACAGCACCGGGACCGAAGTTGATCAGGAAAGATGCCGCAAGGTTATAAACAGCCTGAGAATAAAGAACCGGGCTGATACAGGCGATCTGTCGGTTTACCCAGTCCAGCGACATTGACCATGCAAGAATAATGGCCGGATCATCATCAGGTAAATCGTCGGCGCTAACCTCCATCGTATTACGAATAAACAGGATAAATCCGGCCAGTTCAGGCATAACAACCCTCGCTTATTTTTTCTTTTTAGCGCCTGTGCTAACAGCCAGCGTCTCATCGATAAACGCCGTTTCGTCACGATCATCAGTAGCGCTCAGGCGCTGTTCTGCGCTGACTTCCAGCTCGCCGAGATAACCGTTTTCCTGCTCGTTGAGCGCGTTATTTATTGCCAGCACGGATGCCTGACGACGATCATGAGCCGCACGGTTCAGGTGACTGTCGTTATCACGCATAGCCTTCTCGATGACTTTTGACGCTACGGGCTTATCAATGCTGTAGCACAGACCGATATAAACGCGGTTCTGGTCGATCTTTGTCGCATCAATCAGGCCATACTCAGCATGCTGCTGAATAATAAGATCAATCTCTGCGCGGGTGCCGTCGATAACAACAGCCTGGGAACCGGCATTAATCGGGTGATACACAAGGCGCCCGGTTTCAGGTTTGCGATATGCAAAATCGTGGCGCTGTTTGGTTGTATTGGCGATGTACAGTTTCATGTTTACTCCTGGGTAAAAAAATCCCCGCGTGCCATCAGACACGCAGGGAATCAGCGAGGGAAAATTAATCGCTGTATTTCATCGAAATAATGGTCAGCGCTTCAGGACGAAGCACCCAGCCGGAGGTAGAACGCAGCTCGGAAAGCACATCGATCGCCCCGCCCGCAATAGGGGTAGGAATTTCACGCGGTGCAGCCATATCACACAACATCAACGTGGTGGCTTCCAGTGACGGGCTCAGTTTCGCGAATTCGTTGGTGTTGATCTTCGCGTTAACCTCGGGACGCTCGACTTCTGGCATAGCGATAACAACTGCATCAGTACCGTTAGCACCAGCGCCAATCAGCGTATCGTCATAAGCCCACTCGATCTCACAATCTGCATCATCCGCCACGTTGTTAACAGTGCCTTTCACTGTAGCAGTACCACCGCCAGGACGCTGGTAACTGGTCAACTGGACGATTTGCTGCATTTCCATCGTACCCAGCGTGCGCTGAGGTCCGAGGATAACCATGCGTGAAGCCCGTCCCATTTGCATGGTACGGGTGCGGATCGCCTGAATCTGCGCCAGCAGGAATACTGCCATTTCGCCATGATCGTAAGTCAGGACGGTAGTATTGCCGCCGCTGTCTGCTGGCAGGCTGATCGTGGTCGCGCCGTTGGTGTTCAGGATACCTTCACCGCCCGCCGGGTTCATACCGTAAAGCCCTGCATTTCGCAGTTGCTGGAAAATAGCCTGCCGGGTGCCGAGGCGCTGGGCTTCAGGAAGCGCAATCCCCCAGTTTCCGGCTGCGGCCATATCGTGATGATCGTAAATAGCGCGTGCGCGGAACATGTATGTCGGCGTGCTGACCATTCGCGCATCAAGTGCAACGGATGGAAGCTGGTTTGCGTTACCTGACTGGCTGGATGTTACCTGGGTACGAATATCCAGGCGTTTCATATAAACGTACTGGTCGCCATCTGCCAGGCGAACCAGCGGGTTACCGCTTGCCATGACAGAGAACGCGCCGGAAGCCTGCTGATATGACAGGATCATTTCCGGCATGATGTACGACGGACTTACAATTTGATAAGCGGGTGTAATAGCTGGCATCTTTTAGCCTCTCCTGATTACAGCAGAATTAACGCAGCGTTTCCGCTGTCGTTCCAGGTAACAAAGCCAGTAGCCGGATCGTAAGAAACGGTTTTACTGTTACCCATCTGCATTTCGATGATTTTTACCGGAAGGGCAACGTCCTTTACCTGAGCCGCGCCTACGGTTCCCTGAGTGGTTGCATTGCCCGCAGGCACTGAAACCGGGGTAAAAGTGAAAGTTGTCGCCGACGTCACGCTAAGAACCTGAACAGTACCGTTATAAGCCGCCGGAACCGCCCCCGTAATGTCCACATACGACCCAACTTTCAGACCATGAGCGTCGTCGGTCGTCGCGGTTGCAAAGCCTGCCGTAGTTCCGGTGGGCGCAGTCCAGGTGATATCGGTTGTAGCAACTTCTTCTGCCACTGTGCTGAATACATCCAGACAATCGTCAACAAAGTTCCATACCAGCGGCTGATTAACGGAAATACCAGCGCTGGCCAGAGAGATAACGGCATCAGATGCTTTAACCGGAACGCGCATCCCGGACCCCAGGCGATAAAAAGACACGCTCATGTTACTGAGGAAAATCGGAACCGGTGATTGCGGCGTGGTCAGGCCGTTATGTGCCTGGTTGAATACGGAAAATCCCACAATTTGTGAAAGTGTGACCGCCCGCTTGATGACGCTGCCTCGCGGAGCAGAAGAAGCGCCCGGCACCAGTTCATTTACGGCCAGACCGCCCCAGAGAGGCTTTACTTCATCGCCGGAAAGGGTGCCTGATGCCAGCGCGTAACGTGCTGCCGGATCATCCAGCGCCACGCCCTGGATAAGACCATCAGATTTCGCGTAAAAAGTGCCATACGCGTTAGTGGTCTGCATTGGGTTAACTGACAATGCACTCGCCATGTTTTTTGTTCTCCGGTTGATTACTGTTTAATGCCAACGACTTTACGGGTGACAGCCTGGAAAGGAGCCCATGTCGCAGACGGATCGCCGATAAAAGTGCTGATACGGCGCCCGGTTGCGTCAGTGCGGACGATTTCACGCAGCCCCGCGCCGGGTTCCAGACTGGATGCCGCTGATGCCTGCGCATCGGCATAGATTTTTTTCTCCGCAATACTCAGAAGCTGGCTGTCTGCGATCGCATGCAGATCCACTTCTTTATAATCGGGAGAGTATTTTTGCAGGCGGGTCATGATGCGGCGGCGATACGGCATCGCACGTTCCCCCGCCATAGGCTGCGGCGCGCGTTCGCCGAAAGAAGCAAAAACACTGTCGGCCTTGCACTGGGTATCAGCAATCTCATTACGTTCTTCGTCGCTGAGTTCCTGAGGTACACGGCTTTTCATTTCTTCCATGTCTGCGCGGATCTTGTCCAGTTCGGCATCCGCTTTGGCTTTTTCTTCGGCTTCAGCATCGGCTTTAGCTTTCTCCTCTGCGTCAGCTTTCGCCTTTTCTTCTTCTTCCTTGATGCGGGCAGCATCTTCATCCGCTTTGGCTTTTTCTGCGGCCTCCGCATCTGCTTTCGCTTTTTCCTCTGCGTCAGCCTTTGCGCGGGCTTCGCGAGCGTCCAGCGCCTGGTTAATGAGTGCTAATAATTTTTCTTCATCCATTTTCTGGACCTCGTTTAGTTTGTCGGATTTAACTCCCGTCGGTTCCCCCAGCTTGTCCCAGACGCCCTGCTCACAAATCGCAAGGTGATCCAGTAATTCCGGGGTTCCTTCCAGCAGCAGCGGTTCACCGTCAACGTTGATCAGAACGTCATCGCCGCCCACCACCGTGGGGGATGTACTCAGTTGCCGCGTTAAAAGGTTCGCGGCGGCGTCGGTGTCATAGATGCGGGCCATTCCCCACACCTCATCACCCTGTATCCAGGCAAACGTGATGGTTCCGATCGTCCTGGACGCGAATTCTTCGCTGTCGAGTGTGTTTTTTTCTGGATGCCACCAGATAACCGGCAGGCCAGCGCACCGGGCGATAAATTCATCCGTCAGATAATTTTCAGGTGATCGGTAGGCGTATTGCCTGAATTTGGATCGCCATGTAACACCCGTTCCGGTGATACGCAGCGCCCACAGGTACATATTTCTGAAAAATTGCGGGGATGTGAGTTGCCCGCCAGCGATAAGGCTGGCAACGTCAATTTCATTGAGCGGTTCAGCGTCAAGCATCGCCACCATGCCAGGATGAAGCGGCTCGGGAAGTTCATCAGGAGAAAACCAGCCACACGCCTGATTTTCTTCATTCAGAACCGCATCAAACATCCCGGCATCATTGGCAAGATAGGTGACATAGCCATCAATCAGGGTGTGCGGCGTCAATGGTGCAGAATAATCAAACCCGCACTCTTCCAGCACTTCACGCCTTGCAGCAGACTCCGGCGTTTCCCCCTCTTCCAGCTTCCCACCCGGCACAGCCCACGAACCATCATCCCCACGCTTAACCAGAAATATTTTCCCGCCAGATTTAAACAGGATCCCGGCAGCGTAGGTTTTCACTTATCCTCCGTTTTTTATGGCCTCAAAGTTTGCAGAACGACGACCGACAGATTTATTCCCCTCGACGAACTTCCGCCATTTTTCGGTTTTCATCTCATCAGGGAGGCTTCGGACGTTGTAGATATAGGTGAGATAGCAACGACAAAATACCTCTTCGGCAGGCTGGGTAATTTCATCAAGATAGCCATCCGGCCCCACCTTCATAAAACCTTTCTTCAACGCCCAGTTGCCGCGTATCACATAGGTTTTAAGGTCACGATCCTTGTGTGGATCCCGATAATCATAATTTGGCTGGCGCCAGTGACTATGCCATACCGCCGCGATTGCTCCGCCGTCGGTCGCAATGATGTTATCGATGTTAGCAACCAGCTTATGCGTCTGATCCACCATCACACGGCGTTGCTCAAAATCAATCTGCCGCGCTGATTTGGCGATATGTTGACTCGTGGCAACCACCCCGGAACGCGATGAAGCAGACAAACCGGGACTTATTGATGTGATGGGGGGAATACTGGTAGCCCAGCCGCTGAAACGCTGAATTGTCCGATCCACTGCCTGTGTGCGGTTCAGCTTTATCAGGTCTGCCGATGCCATGATCCGCCTGTCCAGCTCTGCCCGCAGTTTTGGCTCCAGATAATTGAGCGTGAACCGGCTGACGCCAGGATGACGTTTAAGCGCCCTTTCCCTGCCAACTTCCAGATCGTAAGCCGCTGTTAAGCGCCGGGAGACATATTTATAAAAATCACTGCCGCCGATTTTATCCTCTGTGGCATTACGCAGGCGCTCAGTCCACATCAGCAGACTTTCTTCACTGCTGTAGCCATGCTCCAGAAAGAATTTAATCGCGTCACGCAGCTCTTTCAGAAATGAAGTCATCGCCTCCCCCTTCATCCGGCGGCGGTGGTACATCCGGCGGGTTAGCTTCGAGCACCTCGTAATCCAGTTCCAGGCGATCCGCAAACAGGTTTTCGTTCATGTTGGCGTTCTCACAAGCCCATTTAATGAGCGTCGCCCTGTTCTCCGGGTCTTTGGTAAGTTGCGGCAACAGAACGTTAAGCATCTCAGTGATCGCTTTAAAACGCGTTTCATCGACTTTCACTTTCTCGCTTTCCGGCTCTTTCAGAGACGACGGCCAGACATAATCGAAATTGTTCACCCAGGAGCTGAAAGAGGTCTCCCAACTGAGGCTTTTGTACTCAGGCAAATCATTTTTCAGTGCATCGAAAAACTCAGGTGACCACGCCCGGTACTGAACGATGCGAACGAAAAAATCATAAAGCGGCTGCAAATCTTTGCGCACATCGTCGATGTACTGTGCAACCGCTTTTGCATCTTCTGTACCTTCGCCAAACCCGCGCGTGAACGTCTCACTGTTGAGCAGAATCGCGGGCATATCTGCTGCCGTCGCGATATTCGCCAGAATGTGATTTCGGGCAGTATCCAGCGGCTTTTCAAGATTCTGCATGTCGAGTGATTCAATCTTGTCACTCGGGCCAACCTGCAATACATCACCGTTACCGCCGCGTTTCAGCATCCAGCGTTTAATACCGGACATTTTCTGCATCATGTTATTGACGATGGAACTGGCCTGCTGGATGAATGCCACCAGTAGCCCGGCTTTAATCGTCACCATGTCATCGGCACGCATCGACTGAATGAATGATTTCAGGGGGTAAAGCGCACGCTGATAAACGCTGCGCCCGGCGAACCCGAAAGACGACGGCGTATAAGCCAAGTAAATCGGATCTTCATTCATCATCACGCAGCAACGACTCTGGTGATAAGGTTGTCCCGCCGCAGTGACGCTTCCCACTTTCTGGAAATCAGCAGCATTAGGATCCTGATTAAGCACAACAGAACCGGCTGTATTCATTGGATCCAGCACGTTAAAAGTGATGGGCTTCTTATACAGCGTGTCGAATTCTGCGGCCTCGTTAGTCGGCTCGCCATCAATCAGCATCACTACCGCGCCAACACCGTAAATACGCGACTGGCGCGCGACGTTGGCAATAATGCGATCGGCTTTAATGGCTTTCCATTCCCGTTCGAACGCCTCCCGCAACCGCTTTTCTGGCCCGCGCGTAACATGCACGGTTCGCGGTTCTGACATAGCAAGTTTGATCGGGCGATCAACCATCTTTCCGCCCAGCGGGTGAAACAAGTAAATCAACTTGCAGAGTTCATACCCCGCCTGTGCACCGGGTTCAATGTTTCCGCCCTCCAGAATCTTACTGAGGACGCCAGCATTACTACCCATGCAAATATCGTCGTCGTCCTGCATCAGAACCCCTCTCCGTTACCAAGACCAAGCGCGACGCCGTAGTTAAAGCAGTCAAAAAGATCGTCGTCCTGGTTTTCTTCGCCAATGATGAACCGGAGCACCTGAGTAAGAAGATGGTTTTTCTTCGACTGCTTGTACTCTACGATTTTGTCAAAAGCGTATTTAGAAATGCGTACTTTCCCGGACGCCACATAACCAGAAATGTTGATGGCGCGGGATTCTTTGGGAAGTGACGTTAAATCACTGTCGATAGGGTGAACGTTCCAGCCCTCGTTAGCGCCCTGCTGTAAAAGCGTGATGCCGGTTGCCTTATCTTCGATAAACAGGCCGGTAGTCCCCATGCGGGCGCGGCAAATTTCACTAAGTTGTTTGGACTTTCCGATCCACTGCGGCACAACGTCTTTCAGGAAATATCCGTCAATCTGGATAATGTCCCAGTCCAGAATGATGAGGTGTGGAGATGGCAGGTTATCAAGCGCAAACCAGATACACGCAGATCCATCGTTCTGGAGTTGCCCTTTTTGCGCACAGTCAACGACGCCATAAACCGTGTCACAGGAAAACGGATAATCGACAGGCGCGCCGTTCTCCAGTAACCAGTCGAGTTTGAAGAAGTTCTGCCCGCGCCAGTCAACGAATTCAGCGTTGTATTCCTGCTGAACCACCAGCGGCGGGCGACCGTCAATAATTCGCGCCAGCGCCGCCGGATTAATCGTAGGGTTTGCACCTGTCGGCGCGTGATGCTCCTCCCAGCCCATAGATTTATCGTTACAGGCCTGATAGAAAAAATTCTCGTCATCAACGCCTTTCGGCGTACCGGCCATTACTGCATCGCCGTCAAAGTCGAGCAGTGTCGGCTCTATTGCCTGTTCCCAGATATCACGCATGCCCTTCTTAACGAGGCTTCCCTCATCAATAATGACTTTGTGGTATTTACGGGAACGCCCCGCATCAGGGTTATCCAGCGTCCAGAACTCCACCAGCCCGCCGCCCATCACTTCAATGATGGAATCGGTCTTGCTTGAGCTCGTTGTGATCGGGCGTAATAAATCGCGGATAGTTTTAAACGACGGCAACAGGATTTTATAAGATGGCGCAAACCAGCCTACGCGCATCTGCCGCGCCGCCCAGTTACCGCCAGCCTGTTCAAGCATGGTGGTTTTACCGAAGCGGCGCCCGGCGCGGATAACTTTTCGCTTAGCCGGAGAACGATAAATTTTCTTTTGCCCTGCATGGAACGGCAGGAACTCAATAACGTGTTCAGTCGCCATCAGGGGAATTCACCAGTTTAATGATCACCGTTGGCTCGTTGCCTTTGCCATTTCCTTTTTCCTTGCCCGTTCCTGGGCCACGAGCAACAAGCAATCTGGCTAATTCACGACGAGCAGCATCCTTATCCGCAGTATTTATTTCGATGCCGAATTTACCGAGCTTCACGCCCTGTAACAGATAACGCGCATCGCCCTCTAAATCACGGGTATCAGCAAAGAAAGCCTCCCCCTTTCCCTCCCCGTTGCATCGAGGACAATCAGGGTTAGGATCAGCGTTATCGACAAACCCAATTCCACCGGAAAGATCCGGCGGCGGTTTATTTTCCGACTCGGCTTTTTTTTCTGCCCTTATCTGCTCTTCTAAATCACGCCACTGGTATTTGTGATTCTCCCCCCAGCAATAACGGCAATTGACGCGCCTGTATTGCGCTATTTCATTGGGGTCGGCGTTGATAATGGCGACGAGCTGAGTAATCACATCATCCAGCTCGGCGGAGTAGCGTTTCTGTCGCTCGTTCCTGAGGTGGTGAACATAACGAGAAACCCTGGCATTTCTTAGCATGCGGGATGCATTGGAATATGCTGTGTTTCCTTCGCCTTTGTACCCGGCCAGCCGGTAAGCCTCGACTCTGGTTTTTCCATCCACCACAAATTGCGCGAACGTCATTAACTGGTCAGAAAGTCCGAAATCATCAGGCGTTTCGTTATCCTCGTGCACAGACCGCGACGCTGATAATTTTTCTGCGGTTTCCCCCTTATCAGCGTTTTTTTCTTCGCGTTTTACCGACTCCGAATTCGCACTTTTTTTCGGAGTTTTTTTTCGCGATTTTCGCTCCGATTTTTCTGTTTTATCTCCCCCACCAGCCAGCAATGCTTTCGCCGCTTTTATCGAGATATACGCTTTCGCAGTTCCCCACGAAAAACCCTCTCTTTCGCACCACTCCTTAGGAGATATTCCCGTCCGCTTCCATTCATCAGCGAACAGGGATAATCGTTCCTCCCAGTTCACTCTGGACATACAGAATAATCCTCTGGTCTGAAAACTATTACTCCGGCAATACGTGAGAACGAGAAGATCGAAAACAGATCCTTTATGCTGCCGTGAGCGCCAAACCTGCCGGGAAATCAGAAGAAAATAAAAAGCTGCATGCTGTCATGCGCAGGGTGCGCGGTAGGAAACAACATTCAGCTTTGCATTATCGCAGACACTCAGGGAATGCCTGCTGTAATGCCTTAGTCTTTCACAAACTCATCCGTTTTCACCACATACTGACTTTCCAGTAACTCAGCATGCGTACTGGTCACAATAGCCTGGTGGTGTGGATGTACGTTTTCAGCCAGCCATTTAATCAGCGGATTAGCAGCTTCCTGAAAAGTGCCGTCGTTCTCATAAATCGGCGTACATCTGAATTCATGAACGCGACTGATGCGGACGGATCGAGTTTTCAGTGAATCGGGCTCACAAAAAAGGGTGATAAAATTTTCCCCATTCATGACTGCTTTTCTCAGGTCAAATTGGATATTGGAGTATCCTGTAAAAAAAGGTCTCCTTTCTTCACAGGAAATCATTTCACTAATCACAGAGTTGGATCTGGGGGCATCAAATAATTCAACCTTCCAGCATTTAATCAACTTAATTTCCATTACCGTTCCCCGTTACTTTGTCGTAGGTGCGCTCGCAGGTACTTCCGGCGACATAACGCTCATCAGCCTCTTTTGCGAATTCTCCCGCCATTGCGTCAGCTTCGCTGAGCAGCTCGGCGAGCAAGCTGGCGACCTCGGCTTTTGCCGCGCCTGCTGCTGCAAGGGCGGAAATGCGGCCGGTTTCACTTCTGGCGAGTTGCCGTTGTAAGATTGTGAGCTGCTGTTGCAGCCCGCCACGAGCACGGTTAGCAGCATCAACATCAGCCTGCACTTTTGCCAGTTCTTCATCTGCCCTTTCCCGTTCTTCATCTACGGCGCGCTGGCGGCGCTGTTCTTCTGCCCGTTCGGATACATCCCTGTGCAGCGCAGCGGTAGAGTCAGCAAGATCGCGCTGTAACCACTTCCCTTTCCAGTCTGAATCCGCAGAGTCAAACCCCGCGCTGTATGCTCGCCATAACAAAAAAGCCACCAGCAAAGTGATCGCCAGTGGCTTCCAGTATTTTCGTATCAGCGCGAGATCCATAATTAACCCGCCAGTTCGACTGCACGAACAAACGTATCAAAGCTATAAGGCTGGCTACCGTTCTCGTGCTTAATGATGGCCTGCAACAGCTTCATCATAAATCGGCTGTCGCTGGTATCAATTTTCTGTTCAGGAGAAACACCGGTTGCCTGCGCCACGCTGTTTATATATGCCTGCGTATCGTTCTCGTTTGGCGGCGCCCAGCGTTTGATAATGCCGGTTACGGTGTTCAGCCCATATTTACGCTGATAATTACGCAGAATGATGATCATCGCCCGGATGCCATATTCTGGAGTTGTAAACTGACAAAATGATTTGTCGGTTCGTTGATCTTTTGGAACCAGGCCTTTCCAGTCATCACCCCAGCGAATATTTCCAGGGTTATTGTTGCGGATCCCGCGCGAAGTCTGAGTTGTCATAATCACACCTTGTTATTGTCACCACCAACACGTCCACCGATAAATCTCATTGCGAAACTGCGGATTGCATCCACACCGATCAGACCAACGCTACCGCCGATGCTGACAGACAGAGATTTAGGTAAGCCCAGAAACTCAAGGGCAGAGAAAATCGTCAACGTCAAGGCACCACAGAGAAGGATTTCGAGCGCCTTTTTCTTTTTGCCTCCATTGCCACCAAAATACGCAATTCGTAGACCAGCAACGATAAGTGACATCAAGACAGCGCCCAGCGGCGTATCTCCACGCCACCAGCTCTGGAATAATTCCAACCAGTCCGGCCAGGTATTAGGGTTATGAGGCATTTTCATGATCTCTCACCTCGCGCATATTGCGGGTGCTAATTGAGGGAATAAAAAATCCCCGAAAATCCAGGAGCGGAGAACGGGGAAAGGCGTTGCACTAAACGGACCTGTCAGCGGCCTTAAATGAGAAGGCCCGGCGAATGCCGAAGCCCAAATATTGCGAGTCTATCTACATTTCTTGCTCTGATTTCCGGTAAGCTACTGACTCAATTTATCTAAGGAATTGGCAATATGAATGCGCACCAGCTTATAGGCGAAATCGTCCACCAACTAATCAAAGAAAACTCTTACATTAATTATGAAATTATCCAGCAACGGGTGGTTGACGAAACAATGAGATTAGCAAAACCAGGAATGGACAGAGAATTAGCTGAGACTTGTAACCTCGCTATCAAGATCGTCTCCGGGGATTACAAGCCGAAAACCTAGCCAGAAACGACAAAACCCGCGCAATGGCGGGTTTTGAAAATTTCTTGTCGCTTGCGATACAGCTTTGCGAAGCATATATGAATTTAAGCAGTTTCCGCGCAAGCCCGCAAGCGAAATTTGCTGCTATCTGTACCGAAAGCATCACATAATGGTACATAAAGCATATATTCTGCCGTATGCAGCCAAACATCAATACGGCTTTCACAGGTTCTCAGGCACCATTCAGGGTGTTTATCGTTCAATTCCCGCGCCAGTTTCTTTTTGCTTTTCCCTTTTCCATCATAACGCTCGTGTAGTAACTCAATCAGAGCCGGGTGATCAGCTAAAACTGTCCCCACGACGCGATCGATAATCAAAGCCTCAGCATCGGTACAGTGAGCCAAGTGACTCTTTTTATTCCCGGTCATCATTTCGCGCAGAAATATTTCCAACTCAGGTTTGCTTATTCCTGCCTTCTTCATCCTGCGCAGTGCTTCATTAATAGCTGTCTTTGTTATTTTTTTATTTACCAATAACTGGTTGAACATATTCCCGGCTCGTCCGCCGCCGATATATGACCACCGCCCCCACATTTTTAAGCGGCCCTGTACCATCATACTTTCGAGAGTATTCAGGCGGATCATTTCCTCTGCCTTACCTATATTCGTTGGGTAAATCATATAAAGCCCTCTTCTCTCCAGATTTGTTGAGTACGCAACACACCCTCGGCATGCATCAGCCGAAGTTCATCACGGGTAAATTCTTTTGTTTTGGCTCGACCATCGATCAGGTCATGGCATGCGCTACAGGCGATCGCCCCCTGCATATCATCGGGTTTACAGGCCGTGCCGCAGGTTCCGGCAAGCCGGTAATGCGCCAGTACGCTGGTTTCTGGGTTAAAATTGCAGATTCCTGGTATACGCACAGTACATTCACGCCCGCGCGCTTGTTTACGGAGATCTATTTTCTTCACTTCAAGGCCCCCGCTATTCTCTGTCCTATCCAGCGCATAACAGGAACAGCCATGCTGTTTCCAATCGCTTTGTAGCGAGGCCCATCGGGACATTCAGCCGCATTCTTACCACGCCAGCCGATCAGAGTGTGATTGTCGGGGAAGCCCTGTAGACGTTCACATTCCACTGGCGTGAGGCGGCGAACTAACATATTTTGCATCACTGTAGGCGATAAATTGGATCCGCTGCTGGCGCTGGTGAGCGTTGGTGATAGCTCTTCTGCATAGCCGATACCTCCCGCTTTAGCCCCCTGACCACCTTTGAACCCATAGGCGACCGCTGGCGGACCTCCTGCATTTTGATTGCTATTTATGCTGTTGCAGGAGCGTAGGGTTGGCGATAGATCACTGGTGGCATCCTGACCACTGTCTTTCGAGCTGAAGGCGATAACAGCATTTTCCTGCCCGTAATTGCGCCCTAGCGTGTGAGCCATATCTTTAAGCGTGTCAGGATCCTGTGTGCCGTGAACAGACATAACAGCAAGATCAGTTGCATCTTTGTAATCACGAGCCTTAACAGTTGATGCTGTTTCATCATCTGCATATTCACCGAATGCTGTCATTCGATACGTACCAACAACATTCATTCCACGATCTGCGCACGGTGATGAATCATGTCGTGCAGTTAATGTTCCGGCCAGCTCTTTACCGTATTGAGTTTCGCTTACAAGACCTGAACAACGCTGAGAAAAAATTTCCTGATTACTCTGACCAATACCACCGATATTGCTGGACTGGTTCAGGGTTGGATGTGGGTTGTCAGGGTTGTCCCAGTGGCTACCGAGGTCAGGACTTTTTCCAGCATCGGCGGAAGCTGGCGCTTGCGGTGTTCTGCTCGTCGGAGAATTCCGGCGCATGCTGTCGAGCTCAAAAAGTATTTTTGCGGGATCAAATCCTTCTCGAGCACTTGCGACAACAAACACACGGCGGCGTCGTTGGGCCACTCCGAAAAATTGAGCATCAAGGATTCGCCAGGCGACAACACGCGAGGGTCCATACACACAACCAGCGTTCGTCCATTTTTCCCCTGATGGCTGCAATTCGCATTCTTCTCCGGCAAGTGCGCCAATAAAGCAGCCGAAGGCATTGTCTTTGCTACTAAGGACTCCTGGTACATTTTCCCAGACAAAGATTGCTTCTTCTTCACCGCGCTCGCGGCGTTTGTCATCGATGGCATCTGCCAGCTCCACATATGAAAGAGTTAACTGACCGCGCTCGTCGGCGAGGCCATTACGAAGGCCAGCCACGCTAAACGCCTGACATGGCGTACCGCCCACAATTATTTCCGGTGCAATGACGCCAATGTCCACCAGTTCAGCAATGGCTGTCATATCTCCCAGATTGGGAACCTGAGGCCAACGAGAATTAAGAACAGCGCAAGGAAAAGGCTCGATCTCAGCAAACCACACAGGTTTCCAGCCAAGCGGTTCCCATGCCACACTTGCAGCCTCAATTCCGCTGCAAATAGATCCATACGTGACAGCTCTCATGCAGCAAACTCCAGTAGCTGCATGGCTACGTTTTCGGCTTCTGAAACGGTCTTGAATTTACGGAACAAAATATAATTCCATAATACATTCAGCGCTGATTTGTAGAGTTGCTGAAACTCCAGTTCATCCATCTTTGCGAATGATATGGATTTGGCGCGGCGGTTGCTGCTCCCATCAGGATAAATGTGCTCGGTATAATACCCAGCTTCAACAGTCACCCATTCGCGATAGGCATCGAAAGATTTTAGAAGAGCAATATCGGCGGCGCTGATATACGAACGATCAGACAGATACAACTCTGCGGCGTCAGAAAGCGCAATACTATGCTGCTGACCAACCTGCTGGCAGAGGAAATCTACAAAACCGTTAACAATTCTGCGTTCTTCATCAGGGATGAGACCGCCGGTGGGTGTCCAGTAGTCATATCCGAGCTGTAGAAGTTTGAAAAAGCGCTTGTGAAACTGATAGTTGCGGACACGTTTAAAGTCGGCGTGTATCCACTCACCGAGTTTAATACGTTGCAAAAATTCACTGGCCTCGGGCGTTGCCGGGGTCAGGATAGTTGGGCCAATCTTTTGTAGTTGGATCTGTGCCATCGGTTGTTCTCCGTGGCACAGTGTTACTCAGCAGGTTGTTCAGACCTGTTCGTTGATTATAACTGATGTTACTCTGCTTCTGATACTTTCAAACCAGCTTTTTTTCGTGCTTCTTCCAGAGCTCGCAATGACGTTACGAACTCATCTTTGCGCAGCGCAAATCCCCGTTCAGCCTTGCCCTTAACAAAATAAATAAGCACCGGGCCAGTTAATGCCGGTAGTCCAGGGATCAAATCATCTGGAATATGCATGGGATGCCCCTACGGTGGTCCTACACCCAACAATGACAACAGGAGTAGTAATTTTCAGATAGCTGGCGGCTGCACCCGTCAACAAAAAGGATTACTCAATAAAACCAGTCGTCGGCGCTTTCCCAGGTCTCTTGCAGGATCTCTTCAATACGTTTTTTATCATCGTCGGCCCCACCGATGATACTGAGGCCATCAGAACCAGCGCGCCGGATTATCAGATTGCAGCCGTCAAAGTTCCGCTCCAGCCGACGGAGTAGCTCCTGTTCCAGAGCCGGTACTGCGCCATCAGGCAATTGCTTAGTGCGGTCGATCGTCACTTCGATTTTCATTGCTCATCCCTCCCCGCGTATTAATTGTCGTGTTCTTCGTATTCAGGCTGAGGTTCATCATCAACTGATGACTCACGCTTGCCTGTAATCTGGGGGGGTGTGGCGTCAGGACGCAGATAATTCTCTCTGACCTGCTGCTCAATGTCGGCCAGCAGCACAGGATTTTGTTTCAACCACTCGATCGTATTGTCGCGCCCTTGTCCAAGACGTTCACCACCGTAGCTGAACCATGCGCCAGCCTTCGTAATGATTTTGCAACCCTCAGCCAGGGTTAATATCTCATCAATCCGGGAAATACCTTCGCCATACATGATGCGGAATTCAGCCTGTCTGAACGGCGGCGCCACCTTGTTTTTGACCACCTTAACTCGGGTTTCGCTACCAATAACATCTGTGTCTTTATTTTTTACCTGACCAATTCTCCGCACATCCATTCGCACAGATGCGTAGAATTTCAGGGCATTACCGCCAGTTGTCGTCTCCGGGTTACCGAACATCACACCAATTTTCATGCGGATCTGATTAATAAAAATAACAATGGCTTTACTGTTGTTGATGTTCCCTTTCAGCTTGCGCATTGCCTGGCTCATCATGCGAGCGTGCAACCCCATATGAGAGTCACCAATTTCACCCTCAATCTCAGCCTTAGGCGTGAGCGCCGCAACAGAATCCACAACAATGATATTCACAGCACCGGAACGCACCAGCGCATCGGTAATTTCCAGCGCCTGTTCACCAGTATCAGGCTGTGAAACCAGCAGGCTATCAATATCAACGCCAAGTTTTTTGGCGTATACAGGATCCAGCGCATGTTCAGCATCAATAAAAGCGCACTGAAGCCCCTGTTTTTGGGCGCTGGCAATGGCTGATAATGCAACTGTTGTTTTACCGGACGACTCCGGGCCATAAATTTCTACAATACGCCCCGTCGGAAGTCCGCCGCCCAACGCAATATCCAGAGTCAGGGAACCAGAGGAGATAGTTTCTACGTTCAGATCGCTCTCAGCGCCCAGACGCATAATCGCCCCTTTACCAAATGTTTTTTCAATCTGCGCAATAGCAGATGTCAGCGCTTTCTCTTTTTCTTCCTTTGATGCTGGTTTTGACTTATCGGAAAGAGCAGTTTTTTTCTTATCAACTGCCATAGCGTGATCTCCTCATTCACAAAATAACTGTATAAATAAACATACTGGATATAAAAACAGTACACCTAAAATATAAAATGATCAACCTGCATAGAGCACTTTTTGCAAAAGCCAGTTACCTGTTTCTCATGGTTTTTTTTCGACAGGCATAAAAAAACCCGCCAGCGGCGGGTTAGTAGTGTGGGCGCGTTGAGGCTGCAAAAACGAGAAAAGAGTGGCGGGGATTTCTCCCCGCCGGTGCTCTTAACGTTGTTCAACTTCGTAGGCTAAATACGCAGAAAGCTCTGTGTTCCCCTGTTTGATGTGCAGCTCGCAAAGCGAACCGCGAACCATCCAGACAAACACCAGGACGGTGATACAAACCACCACCAGGCAATACACATAGCTCCTGCGCATATAGCTTCCTCAGTTGATTTTTTTCTGTTAAGAAGCTAATCTTCAGTTGTTCAAGCATCAGATTGGCCTCAGTCGATTTATAGTCGATTGGGGCTTTTCTCTATCTGCCTTTGGTGTTCATGCCCGAGACAGATAGCCTCAAGCACCCGCAGCAATATTACTTTTCATCACTATGATTTTCCAGATTTTTTACAGTGACGATATCCTGCACGGACCAAACCAACGACTTTTTCAATAAAAATAGCGATTACCATAAACACGACAAGCACCGGCCAGAATATTGCAAACCAGAACGCTTCTCGCGGATTTCTGGGGAGATCACACACAACATCACGCTTCAAAGAATAAAAATACATTGCAACAAATCCCAGAACGTAGATAACCAAACAGATTGCGTAGGTCATTTGATCCTTCTTTTACGTTTACAGCATCCAGCAGATGCGAACAAAGCGTTAATATATAACTCGCTGTTTTGGCGGATTTTACTATCTTTCCGATGTTCTTTCAGCTTTTTCTGATACACAAAACTGCGGTGCTGATAAGTCTTATCTAACCTTTATCAGTGAGAGAAATCACCACTTCTGTCGGATTAGCACACTGAGGCTCATCACCATGACGGAATACTACGAAGCTGGTTCCGTGGAGTTCTGCCAGTCTTTTCGCGTCAACGAACCAACCATCAGCTACCGGCTCTGGCTGCGCGTGGCGATAGAGCGGAATGGTTCCGGGTCGTTGCTCTGTAGGGCTTGCAAAATAAAATCCATCACTACCTTTTCGATAGTATCCGACAGGCTCAGCATTCCGCACCTCAAGCAATTCATCAATCGCTTTCACAGCGTCAGCGATGATGTAATCCATCCCGCCGCCGTTCGAGTAGTGAAGAGTACGCAGGAACGCGTCGCGCAACTGGTGCAATCGCTCGGTTGTAAGCGGGCCGTTAGCAGGATGATCCGCGCCGAGGCCTGTTAGTTTGTTATTGGTCATTTAATCCCCCAAGACGTCGATTCGTACGGCAAATTTTCGCCCACATATCTACTTCGCTCATTGCAGCAACGCGACCGTAAGCCGTAGCACGACCACCGAGACGATTGGATTTACCTGCGCTACGGCGTATCTTACGAATTACTTTGCGATTTCGGGCTTCAACAACTTGCGACCAGTGTAATGAGTCGGATTTATTTTTGTACACTGAATAAGCCCGCTCAACCTGAGAGCGTTTTTTTTCAGTGTAGATTTTTGCCAGTTCATCTAAAAAAGTTACTTTTGCCATTTTGTTACCGCCCTTTACCAGTTGCTCATTTCTTCAATAACAGCGCTATCTGCATCTAACTGATCATTGATAACTTCATCATTTGGCAATTGCTCAACATTACGCGCCGAATGAAGAATGACAGCATTCTCACGGCACCAGTCTTTCCACTGTTTTTTATTAGTGAATCCGTCAGGGTGTCCCATCCAGTGACGTGTTTCTTTACGGAACTCGCGATTAAGGCGATTTAATTCTGTTTTAGCCATTATTGCTTTCTCCTTTGATACCGATGCCAGCGGCGCTAAGTTTGGTATTCACGTCGCCTTCAAAAATAGGCAGCACACCAATCGCCGAAGCCCAGTTTTTAGCTAACTCAGGGTCTGATGTCTCATCGGTGTAATCTGACGCCCGCCACCCAATCAGCCGTTTCTGACCAGAAGACTCAGCAATCCGTTTCTCTGCGTCCTCAGCTCGGATTCTTGCCTGTATCAATTCGCTCTGGAGCGTTTCGACATCCCTTGCACGTTTAGTGGATAACTTGACAATGCGCCTGTCTTTGGCTTCCAGCTCATCCAGCAGCGCCAGCGCAGTTGCCGGGGTAAAGTGCTTCATGAAATCATTCAGCGCATTGATTCGTTGCTCGAACGGCATAACCGGAGCTTCGCCAGCGATTTTTGTTTTCTCTGCGATATCACGCAGCGCCTGTTTGTCTGTCATGCTGCACGCTCCTGTTTTTTCTGTGCTGCCGGGTTGATCCAGAGGCATTCGGTACGTTGTACTGAGCCTGAATGACCATTTGCCGCCGTGGTGCGCGTGACGCGCAGCCAGCCTGCCAGTGCATCGTTATAAAGTTTGCTGTCATAGCCGCAGACGATGATCATCCCCTGCAAGCATTTCAGCGCGTCGAGTAGTTCTACATGCTCGCCGTTCGTCATTTCGAAGCGGTACGCGCTTGTTTTTGTTGAACCTGTCCGGGTGTCATGGACATACGGCGGATCAACAAAGTGGAGCGTGGTCGGCGTGTCATGGTCCTGCATACACTGAATAGCCGGTCGGTTCTCAACGAGGACGCCAGCGAACCGGCTGGCGACCGCTGCGAGGTTGTCAGGCTGGCGAGCCCATACACGCTGTGCGGTGCTGCTGTTGCGTTTAGTATCAAGGCGAAATCCTGTAGTTCCCTTCGTGGCGCCAGCACTCCCGAAGCCCATAGTGGCGCGGACGATAAGACGTCGAGCCTGCTCTACACGATCGTCGGTTGGTTCGTAAGCGCACTGGAACTCAGTTCGGGAATAAGGCGTTAATGCGCATGCTTCGATAAGCGCACGACTGGCAGTAGGATCACGCAGGACACTGAACAGGTTCACCACATCACAATCAAGATCGTTATATACCTCGGCCTCGCTGGGTTCCTTACGCAGCAGGACGGATGCAGCGCCGCCGAACGGTTCAACATAGCAGCGATGCTCCGGGAAATAACTGGTAATCCACGATGCCAGGCGGAATTTTCCGCCGTGGTAGCGAATGGCTGGGTGTTTGATACCAGTGCTCATTGGGCTATCTCCCTGCTGATATCTGTAAGCAAAAATAAACTGTCGTTTTTATGCTCATCGCAAGCCCAAAAAACCTCGTCATCACCGCGAAATATGTTCACTTGTACCGTGGTTTTATATTTTGCAACCGCACCACATTTGCATTTTGCGCTGGTATTTTTTTTCTTTTTTAAAACACCGCCGATTTTCGGATAAGTCATTTGTTGGCCTCCTGGCGTTCAATCGTTACCTGCTGGTTTAACTTGATAATTTTCACTGATTCCGCTCCTTAGCGATTATTTAACTAACCGGAGGTGGCTAACGTTCTTGCGATAGCTGCCCCAGTCGAAATTTACCCACATGCCAGAATCCATTTTCAGGCGGTCAACAACACGCTCCCCTAATGTTCTGGCTAGTTCGTCATAGTTCAGATTTGTCAGTACACCGACCGGCTTCATGGATGCCAGGCGGCGATCGATAATCTGATTCAGGATTATTTTTTCGTGCTGGGAGTCCTTCTGGATCCCGACTTCATCAAGAACCAACAAATCGACATGGCCCAGCTCATCAAGCAGAGCTGCTTCCGATTGCCCCCCGTCGTAACACGCCCGAACGCGCAGCATCAGATCGGCAACCGTAACAATCAGAACGGAGCGATCCTGTTGGAGTAAGTAATTCCCGATTGCTGCCGCCAGATGATTTTTCCCGGTGCCCGGATTTCCGCTGAATACAAAACTGGTAAATCCAGAACCGAAATTCATGGCGTAACTTTTTGCAAGGCTCAGTGCGCGGCGCTGCGAATCGCCAGTTACTTCGTAATTTTTGAATGTGCAGTTCCGGTGCAGATTCTGTATGCCAGATCGCCCCAGGATCTTTTCTGCACGCGCTTTCTGGTTCAGTTTGTCCACCTCAGCAGAGCGTTTACGCCCTTCTTCCTGCTGCCAGTTCCGCCATTCTTCGGCGGTAGTAAACTTTGGCTGAACGCCTGCCGGAATAATCCGTTTCAGTCGTTCCAGCGCGCCGCCAACTGCTGAAATGTCTTTCATGCTTACCCCCTGAAACCATCAGGAATTGTGTTATCGGGTTGAGAAATTGCGTTTACGTCTCTTCTGCCCTTGTAGTCAGCCGGAATATTCCATTCGTCCTCGTAGTGGCACGATGGACCAAAAAATGTTTTGGCCTGCTTGATAAATTCTGTTCCAGACTTTCCAGTTGCCTGGATATACACCGCGTAACGTTTAACTCCGGCAAGAATTTCCTCGACCCTGGCACCTTCACGAATACGGGCTTTCCAGGCATTGAATGCCCCTCGCTTATCCGGGCTACCGGGCCGACGTGGATATTCTTTCCAGGCCTCTTCGAAGTCATCGGGATATTCAAACTGACGCTTGGGTTTATTTTTCTCACCACCAGCAGCAGTCGAATTATTTTGTTCATCTGGTCTCGTGGCGTTTTTTTCGCCATGAGACAATATGTTTTGATCTTTTAAGATCTGTTTACTGTTTACTGCTTTCTGGATACCTGATGACAAAGGCGTAGGCTTATCCTTAGGCAAAGGTAATGCCTCATCGAATGCCTTACCCATAGCCTTAGAAACCCCGTAACATGCGGCTCTAAGCGATTCCCACGCCTCCCATTTAAGAGGACATTCAGGGAGGTAATTGAATGCTTTCGCCCATGATTTGATGACATTTATCGAAACTGGCGGATTATGTTTTGCCGCGTTTGGAAGCCAAAAAACTCTGGCTTGAAGGTCGGCTTTAACGATACCTAACGCTAAGGCTTCGCCTAAGGCTAAGTCGAAGGCTTCCACTTCCCATCCCAGCTCCTCGGCCATTGCCGCACGCCCAGCTTTAAAAAGGCCTGGTATAATCCCGGTAAATGGGCTTGTTAGCAGATAAATAAACAAACTCTGCCCACTCGGTGGCAACGGGGATAGAGACCGAAATTTAGGGTCATCCCACATAGTGATCTTTACCTTGCGATAAGGCTCATTGTTTGCCTTTGTCTTAGGCATAGCGTTTGCCATATACTTCACCTTGTCTCTTGGCTAAGAACATGCCAAGAATGTGCATAAAACTTAAATTGCTCAGGGAGTTATCACATGGGAACATTTGCATTCACCGTGCCTCAACGTAATGAAATCAGCATCGAAGTTAACGATGAGGGCTTCGTCGAAATTTCCCAAAGCGACGGCTCAATGGACGATGACAACCTCAATACCATTCGCGTACACAAAACCGACTTGGAGGCCTTGATAACTGGTCTGCAAGAAGCAGCAAAGTCGTGAATACAATTACGCATACCGCCCCCTGTAAGCTTCGTTCGTCTCGCCGCACAACAGTCGCTCAACAGCAGCTTTAATAGCCAGGAACGCGGCGATCGCTTCGTTAATTGCCTGAATTACTAATGCTGGCGCCGCGCCGAGGTTCACGGCGTTAATCGCCTCTATCCCTTCTTTAGCGGCCACCGCCGCCAGAAAGACGGGATCGCCCGGATATTCCAGTCGCGCACGGCGCTCTGTCGGTAGTGCCGCCAGAGCTGCGGCTTTCAGACCTTCGGCCTGCGGCGCATATCTCGGGCCATCAAATCCACGGAAGATCCGTTTAACGCGCTGCGTTGCGTTATTCAGTCCCTTCGCGGTGCTGGTTACTGGCAGAATGTCGCCACCACCCGTTAAGTGATATTGCTCAGCAACGGCCAGGCCAACGGCCTTCCAGCCAGCCTCAAGCGCCCATGCTTCCAGTTCTGCGGCAACAACATCAATCGGAGGACTGATTTTCATGATTCAGTTCTCCAGATCGCTTTGCTTTAGCATGGCGAATATAAATTTCAGGGTCGTATTGCAGGGCACCGCCGGAATCAAGCTGCAAACGAGCAGCGTTTTTCTCCGGTACGAGTTCACCCCATTGAGAAACAGCAGACGGATCAACACCAGCTGCGCGCGCAACCTTGACCCTAGTTCCGTAGAATTTGATGACTTCAGATTTCAACATTACTTGCACCTTATCATGAGTTTTCTCAAGTTTAAGCAGGCAAGGAATCTCAAGTCAAGAAATATTAAGATAACTCAATGAGTGAGATAACTTTAGGTCAAAGAATTAGACAGAGACGCAAGCAGATCGGCTTAAGTCAGAATGAGTTAAGTAAAACAGCTGGCGTTTCTGAATCTTCCGTTTCGCTGTGGGAAAGTGATAACACTGCCCCGCGTGGCGCGAATCTGCACAAACTAGCCTCGGCGTTACAGTGCTCACCAACATGGCTACTTTTTGGTGATACCGACCAGACTCCAGAAGAACCACGCCCTACTGATACCGCATCCGTGCTAAAAGAAGATGAGCAAGAACTTCTTCGTCTTTATCGGGCATTGCCTGAATCAGAACAGATCACCCAAATTGAAGGAATGAAAGCGCGTGTTGAGAATTTTAACCGCCTGTTCAATGAACTTCTTGAAGCCAGAAAGCGTAATAATCAGCCCTAACAAACCTTCGAAATAAAATTTAATCTCTTCACATTCAATGTGTTGCGTTTTCTCACGTCATAAATATTGAGTTTTCTCATAATTTTTCTTGACCTTGCAACATGAGAAAACTAAAGTTACCCCATCAACAGCAATCACAGCACAGTGATTACTCAGAAAAATGTTCCGTTAGCCGCGTTAAGGCCACGATGGGAGAAAGCTTATGAGCGCTAAACCTGTAACCTGGAAAACAACCACTGCCGATTTTACTTACGACCCCGAGAGGGGTTGCGTGTACCGGGCAATTTTTGGACAAGCATCCCACTGGTTTTGTGGTGCTCTACCCCGCCACCTTGAGATCGTCGAAGAAGTAAAGCAGGCGATCCGCGTAAAAATGCTGGCGGAGGCATTATGAAACATCAGCATTACGGCACAGAGGAAGTAATTCGCGGATGTGTTCGTGCAGGTATGATGGTTTTATATAAAAACCAAATATGGAAAGCATCAGCGAATCGCGGCGGAAAACTTTATTTAAATAACATGAGGGAAAGCACCCTAACTAAAGATATCTGGATAACCATTCTTCTGGATGGTCGCGGAGACGCATTAATTAACTAAGCATAGAAACAATTTTATTTATGCCCTAACGGGCAGGGTATTTATCAACCTAAAATCAGGAGCATCGTATGTTAAAAGTTAAAGTGGTATCTGTAAAAATTAATCTGGAACTACTCACTAATGAGTTTGCATCATTTGATTGCGGTGAAAACTTATCAGGGGTAATTCACTCACCTTCTGAGAACGGCCCATACACCGTTTTTCTTGATGGCGGATATCTGCTGGGTAAGTTTCATAATGAAAATGAAGCGGTGAAAAACATTTCGTTTCTTCGTATGCAAATCGAAGATGCACGCGAAGTTTCCGGTATGGATTACCCCGCTTATAAACGTACTTTCTCAGAAGGTGCTAACTCACGCGTACATTGATTGTTACCGCCCCGGAAACGGGGCATTAAAAGGTACTGAATAATGCCAGCTTATTTAATTCAAGACCAAATAAAGGAACGGCAGGACAAAGAGGATAACGCAGATCTTACGCGCGACGAGTGGATAGATAAACGAGCCGCAGAGATAAAAGCTGAATATCCAACCGAACCAGCCTATTTCGCTTCGACTCATTTATCTAACGATATTCGAATGGGGCTTCAATCTTCAAAAACTATAGAAGCTTATAACGACTTTATAACAGTCGCTGCATATGACCGTGCAGAACAAGAATGGGAAAACCGTTTTTCCTGGCTACTGAATGACAGTTTTAATTAAGGAGTAAATTATGTCTGAACAGAAAATTTTCATTGCTGGTTATATTCCTGATGATAAATCAGTTGAGGAGTTTGGCGCTCGCCGTGTTGCAACTGCATTCAATGCAAAAGATATGAAACACGCGAGAGCAAAAGCTTCATTCCTGTTTCTGGAAGAATATCCAGGCTCACAGGATGCAGCATATAAAATCCTCATTTGCGAAGATACTCCCGATGTTCCATGCCGCCCTGTTCGTGGCGTGTGGGATGACGAATTTCTTTATAAAAACGACTGGCCGGAAGATATCGGCCATCCCGTATTACGCAAGAATGAACCGGAACCAGTTGACTTCGGAAAGCTGTCTACAGTAATGCAAAACGCGGTTCTCGTTAAATTCGACACAACCGAAATCACAAAAGATATGCTCCCTGCCGCACTGGAGTTAACGCAGGATGAAGCTGGCACATTCGAAGGTCATATTGTTGAAGCGCTCAACAAAACACCTGAGATTAACGCTATGTACCCTGAGCGTAAGCTGTTCGCTATCGGATGGGTTAAGCACAAATGCTCACAAAATAAAAAATGGCCTGAAATTAAAGCCGAACTGTTCGCATGGAAAAAGCGCCAGGATTCCGAGAGGAAGGAAACCGGCCCGTCAAAATCCATTGTCGAAATTGCAAGAGAAAAGGCAGCAAACCAGACCATTCAGCAGATAGAAGAAAAAGCGAAAGTTGGTAGCGGTGATCCTGACCGTTTCGACACTGTTGTTGCGCTGCTCGTTATGGGGCTTGATCCCGAAACCGCCAATGCGACACAGGTAAAACACGCAAAACACATAAAAGAATCGCGTGATCCTGCGTGGCGCGCATGGCGTACAACGCTTATCGGTATTCCGGGGATTTACCTGTTTCCTGAAAGCGAGCTGTATGCCCTCACCCTGGACGGAATGAAAGATCTGTCCCTGATCAAAGATGATGATGCCCGCCGTGCGTATGTACGGGAACATTTTGCAGGTCACGAACTGTTACCTGATTACCTGCCGGACGGTGAAGAAAATGAAAGCGAAGCACAGGAACCACAGAATGCGGATGAATTGGCTGATGATCCGTCTGAATCAGATCCAGTGGAGCAGGAACAATCTACTGAGCAGCCTCAGGAAGGCAAGGAAGTAGTAACCGAACGTCAGGGGCCGTTTTATTTCCTGTTCCCGGACGGTGAAAAGGTTGGTCGTGCAAACAAACTGCCCGGCCTGAACAAAGCGCTTTCCGATGGCTGCACTGAAATCAGCCAGGAAGAGTATCAGGCACGTAAGAACGGCACGTACAAAGCACCTCAGGAGAACGTAGAGCCGCGTCACGAACAACCTGAGGTTAAAAGCCACGGCAATGGGATCTACTCCGTTGATTCCCTGATGGCTGAGCAGCCGAAAAATGAAGATCATCAGGATACATCCCCCTCAAATGAGGGGGAAAAAACGGAAAATGACACCGAAGAAACTCTACCGCGTCAACCTTCTGCTGATTTCCAGAGTGTTGGTGACAGCCTGGAGAAAGAGCTGTCGGAGAAACCTGCTACAGCGCAGGACAACCTCAATATCTGGCGCAACGTTATGCGTACAGATCCGCGCTTCACTAAGGAACTGAGCGGCACAGGGTTTGAAGGAACCAGTATTAACGCTGAATACATGGTTATGCGCGCAACAGAGTTATTTGGCCCGATCGGAAGCCGCTGGGGTTTTGAAATTCTGGAAGATCGCATGCTCCCCGGCGCCCCACTCAGTGAAGCGATCTACGAAGATAAGAAATTTATTTGCAACCGTATGCTGCGCGATGCCGACGGAACCCTGCTGTTTGAGCAAAATCACAGCATTAAAATCCGTCTCTGGTATCAGACCGAAACCGATGAGGGAAGTGTTTACTCCTATGGCGCCACGCCGTACCTGTACAGAACCAAACACGGACTCAAGTGCGACGGTGAAGCGCAGAAAAAATCACTGACCGATGCGATCAAAAAAGGTCTTTCACTGCTCGGCTTCAGCGCCGACGTGTGGCTCGGTCTCTATGACCAGCCAGAATACCAGGAAGAGAACCGCACAGAGTTCGCAATTAAAAACGCTTCGGATAAAGCTGGTGACACCATTCGTTTACGTAAAGAGCTTGATGAACGAATCGAGAGAAACCTCGAAATCATTCGCTCAGCAGTTACAACGAATGAAGCAAAAGGCGTTTACAGCACAATCACTCGTGAAGTGGATGTGTACCGCAAAGATGCCCAGGCAAAAGCAGATAACGAATTTGATGCATATCTGAAAAAGCGTCTGCTGGTTCTGCACCGTGCCGTAGAGCAGAAAGTCAGCGAGCTGGAGAACGTTACAAAACAGGAGCAATCGGCATGAGACAGTTAATGGCTGATTACCTGAAATACGTGCGCAGGGTTGAACAGAATGGAAGAAAGCTAATCACCTTCAAATGCCCTGATTGCAGACGTGTCATAAAAACCCTGCCAGCCCCTGCTGGGGAGATCTGGGACACAATTTCAACCTGTCCGCATTGCGAGCGGTCATTTGTAAAGATAACGAACGGAAACAATGTAGAGGCAACAATTATATGATCCAGAATAATACCGCTATTTCTATCGCCGCAAACATGACAAAGCTTCTCGCTTTAGTTGAGAACGGTGAATTTACCTCCGAAGATATCGCCGACACTCTTGAAGATGTGGAAATGCAACTCGGTGATAAGTTCGACGGAATTATGTCTCTGGTGCGAAACATTGAAGGCCAGGCAAACACTTTAGCGGAAGAAGTTAAACGCCTCAGTGACCGTAAAAAATCATTTGAAAACCAGGCTAAAAACCTTAAAGCGTATATTCTCCAGTGCCTACAAGCGGCGCAACTTAAGAACTTCAAGACCGAGCGCAACACCCTGACAGTGCGCAAAGGTTCAGTATCAGTAGTGATCGATAACGTTGATCAATTGCCGGATGAGTTAGTGGACATTGCTACTGTTGTTGCTCCTGATAAGAAAAAAATCAAAGAAGCTATTGAATCCGGCAAAGAAATTAAAGGCGCACATTTAGAAATTGGTGCGGAGTCATTACAGGTTCGGTAATTTGGAGGTGGCCCTTCGGGGCCATTAATGGCTATGAAACTTTCAAAAAAAGAAATCATCACTAATTTCGTATATCACAACCCCCGTTCCCCCCTTTCTGTTATTACCGAAATATCAGGCATGGGAAATAACAGTAGTTGCAGTAACTTACTAAGCAAATTGATCGGTGAAGGAAAAGTTATTCGACAAAGAGAAGGTAAAATAAGCCTGTTCAGCGCCGCGCCGGGTTATTCCCCGACGATTATTCCTGATGCCCCTCCGCCGAAGTGCAGTTATGACGAAATAAAAGATCTGGAAGAGAAAATAGCTCAACTTGAACAACGCGGGTTATTTCGTCGCGCCCAGACGTTACTAACTGAGCTTGTCGCGATGCAAAACACAGCTACCGGAGTAGCGCTGATCGCCCAGCGTCGTAACGCATGCGTCAGAAAGCTGAGAGCCAGGCCGTAAACAGTCAGCACAGCTATCAACGCGGCGTGTCCATTTAAGTGATTTATGAAAATCAGTTTTAAACGGGCTGTATATCGATAATGCAGCCTGTCATGAGGTAACGAGATGTCATACGTAACTCTGACCACCTGGGCAGCGAAGATTTATCCCGACAATCCCCCGGCGCGAGTGACCCTCAGACGCTGGGCGAGGAACGGAAACATCTACCCGCCCCCCGAGCTTCATGGGCGTGAATACCGCGTTAACCCGGAAGCGTTTTATATCAAGCCCAACAAAGCGGGAAAAGTGCTGCAACAGCACCATCCCAACGGGCGAACTGGTAAAAAAAGTGCGTTGCTGGAGCAGTTAATAAATGAGTCAAAAAAGATACGACGCTAATCTACCCAAGAACCTCACCTATCGTAAAAATGACAGAGCGTTTTACTGGCGTAATCCGCTGACTAAAAAAGAAATTGTGTTGGGGCAAATTTCCCGCAGGGATGCGGTCGCACAGGCGATCGAGGCCAACAACTTCATCGCGCAGAATTACACCCCTGTTGCGCTGATTGAAAAACTTAAAGGTCTGGACTCGCTTACTGTCACAAAGTGGATCGAGCGCTATGAGGTACTGTTACAGCGTCGCAATCTGTCGGCGAACACATACAAGATCCGTGGCAACCAGTTAGCGACTATACGGGACAAAATGGGCGGAATGCTCCTGGCGGAAGTGACCACAAAGCATATTGCTACATTTCTGGAAACGTGGATTGAAGGAGGGAAGAATACTATGGCGGGAGCAATGCGATCTGTCTTATCAGATATGTTCAGGGAGGCGGTTGTTGAGGGGCATATAACACAGAATCCGGTTGAGCCAACCCGCGCGCCCAAAATCGAGGTTGCGCGTGATCGTCTGAGACTGGACGTGTATAGAAAAATTCGTGCAGCAGCAGAGAAACTGCCGACATGGTTTCCTCTGGCTATGGATCTCGCGTTGATCACTGGTCAGCGTCGCGAAGATGTTTCCTGCATGCGATTCAGTAATATTATTGATGACCGTCTATATGTAAAACAGATCAAAACAGGGATGAAAATAGCGTTACCGTTGTCGCTCAGTCTCCCATCCGTCGGCCTGCGCCTCGGAACGGTGGTCGATCGCTGCCGACTTGTGAGCAGGACTGACTATCTGATCAGCGCAGGGGTCAGGAAGAACAGCCCGGACGGGAGTATTCACCCTGACAGCCTGACGAAAAAGTTTGTCGCTGCCAGGAAATTAACTGACATTGCATTCAGCGAAAACCCGCCGCCGTTTCATGAAATCCGCAGCTTGTCCGGGCGACTGTACAAAGACGCCTACGGCGAAGATTTCGCCCAGAAGCTGCTGGGGCATACATCAGAGAACACAACAAAAATGTATCTCGATGAGCGTGATGAAAAGGCGTATATGATGCTCTGATTTTCAGTTTAAAAAATGTTAAATCTAATTTTGTTGTGGTATAAGGGAAAAAGACCGGATACGGAAATTCGAGGAAATTTCGAGGAATTTCGAGGGAAGATACATAAACATTTGATTTTAAAGGAAAATAAAAAGAGACCGAATACGATTCCTGTATTCGGTCCAGGGAAATGGCTCTTGGGAGAGAGCCGTGCGCTAAAAGTTGGCATTAATGCAGGCTAAGTCGCCTTGCCCTTTAAGAATAGATGACGACGCCAGGTTTTCCAGTCCACGACGAAAGTGGCCGGTAAAAAACGACCGTTGTCAGCCGCAACAACGAAAAAACCGCAAGTTCCTCTGCATGAGGCTTGCGGTTTTTTATTGGAAATCAGAAAGATACTTCTGGTAATTAGCAGAGCTTTTCCGCGCGTTCAATAAACGGTGCCAGGCTCATTTTTTCACCCGGTTTTGCCGGATCGTCAATCTGAATGACGGTGATAGCCTGCGCGTTGGTTTTGCCGCTTGCAACTTGCTGCTCTGCAACATCGTTCAGCGGGTATTGCACCAGCGTGCTCGGGTTGATGACATACAGGGCATGGCCCGGTCGGCAGGTCAGCATCACCTCTTCGCGGTTAAACGCCCACTTGTCTTTACCCACTTCAAAGCGGCTCACGGTGATAACCTGAGGCGCCGCCAGCGCAGCGCCTGAACTTGCCAACAACAGCAGAGAGAGAATCATTTTTTTCATGAGTTTTGCCAGTCCATCAGAAGGGTTCCAGGGTTGCGAACAGGCTGACAATCGCCAGCACAACGGCTCCAATTCCCCATTCAATCTGAGTCATCCAGATAAACCAGAGATTCGCGCGGCGATTTTCCTGCCGCATACGTGGTACGAGAACATACCGGTTCGTTAGCGCAATTGCCAACATTAGCAGGACAAGGACACATTTTAACAAAAGAAACTGCCCGTACGCGGTATGACAGGGGGCGGAAAACCCCGTAATAAAAAGCACATTTGCGATGCCGGTGCACAATACGCCCGCGACAAACAGATGACCATAGCGGGAGAAACGCATCATTGTTTCGATGGCCTGTTGTCGCCAGCGACCTTGCGCCATGCGCATACAGTAGATAACCGGCAGCAGGCCGCCAAACCAGGCCGCAGCGCACACCAGATGAGTCGCATGGTTAATCTGCTGTACCGCGCCCACCACGCCATCATTCAGCGTGGCGTGGCCAACGCCTGCCAGCAACATAAACTGGGCAATCATCAGGATGAGCAGCAGACGCGGTAAATTTCTCGGCACAACCAGCATCATGACCAACGTGACAAACGCGAGAATAATCTGCCACAGCCATACGCCGCCAAATTGGGTCTGTAAAACCGCGCCCCATATCGAAACCGAGATCACGTCCTGCCAGCCCGCCCCCATTAGTCCCCCCTGGATCGCCAGCATCAGCGTCGCGCTGACAAAGCTCCACACGGCAGCGTGCTGTTGCAGGCGCAGAAAGCGGCGCGTCATCAGGCGACGAACAGAAACCGGCGCCAGCCACGCGCCATATAACGCGCAGCCAAACACCAGCATCATGGCGCTAAAATGGATAAAGCGAAGCGCTACCCAGGTAAACGTCAGCATGATTACTTCACGCTAAAGGTGTATTGCCCTTTTGTCTTATGACCGTCAACCGACACCACATGCCAGTTAACCGTATAGGTTCCGGGATTAAGCGTCTGATCCAGAGGAATAATGAGCTGTTTCGCATCCTGCTCATTGCGCTTCGCAGGCCGCGTTTTGATGCTTTCCTGCTTTGGCCCGGTCAGCGTCGCCCCGCTGAAGCCAGGCTCAATGCCTTCGGAGAAATTCAGCGTCAATGCCTGCGGCGCGGCAGTCACCTCAGCGTCAGCCGCCGGGTATTGATGCGTCAGATGTGCATGTGCCCAGGCCGCAGGCGCCGCCAGCGTTGAGGCGAGGAAAAGGAGAGCATAGCGCAAAGAAGGTGCAGTAGAAGCCATATCAATTATTCCTTTTTGTTATGTCTGATTTACAGAGAATAACCTTCTATAATGGTCGAGTCGAGAATCATCATTTCCGGCTTGCCATTGAGGCGCACTCTTAGTAACTTTTGCGCGCCATTGATGATAAGGAGAAGCGTATGCAAACGAACCTGGCTCAACTTGAACAAGCTGACATGGATAAGATCAACGTTGACCTGGCCGCAGCCGGTGTGGCGTTTAAAGAGCGTTACAATATGCCCGTCGTGGCAGAAGTCGTTGAGCGTGAACAGCCAGAACACCTGCGCGAATGGTTTCGTGAACGTCTGATTGCCCACCGTCTGGCGTCGGTTTCCCTGTCACGCTTACCTTACGAACCTAAAGTTAAATAAACTTATATAGCGTTACACTTCCTTACACATGAGTTGCTACAGTATAAGTACATTCTTAAACTAAGATTTAAGGATGATTGTAGACACTATGAAAAGGAAATCATTATGTCACACTGGAAAATCGCGGCGGCGCAGTATGAACCACCTCGCGCCACGCTGGCAGAACATGTCGCGCACCATCTGCAATTTGTTGAGATTGCTGCCAGCCAGCAATGCGAACTCCTGGTATTCCCTTCCCTGTCGTTAACCGGATGCAACGATACGGCGCAGGCGCTCCCTGTCCCGCCCGATGAGTCCTTATTACAGCCGCTTGCTTATGCGGCATCCGCATACCGCATGACGATTATTGCCGGGCTGCCGGTTGAGCATAACGGCCAGTTAGTCAGAGGCATTGCCATTTTCGCCCCCTGGGTGACATCGCCGCTGATCTTTCATCAAAGCCACGGCGCCTGCGTGGCCCGCCACCGGAAAACGATAAGCGTGATGGATGAGCAGCCGGAAGGCATTGATATCGATCCCGCCTTTTCGTTATTCACCACCAGCCAGTGCGTCAGCGAACATGATTTATTTACCTCCACCTCCCGGCTGCAACGGTTTTCGCATCGCTTCGCCATTGCCGTGTTGATGGCAAACGCCGGAGGCAGCAGCGCGCTATGGGATGAAAGCGGCCAACTCATTGTCCGCGCGGACAGCGGTTCTCTGTTGTTAACAGGTCAGCATACGACACGGGGTTGGCAAGGCGATATCATTCCATTACGCTAGGTGTTTTCGGTCGGGAGCACCCCATGTTGCGAGTTATAGATACGGAAACCTGCGGACTACAGGGCGGGATTGTTGAGATTGCCTCTGTCGATGTGGTGGCGGGGAGAATTGTCAATCCAATGAGCCATCTGGTTCGTCCTGACCGCCCCATCAGCCCGCAGGCGATGGCGATTCACCGTATCAGTGAATCGATGGTTGCCGATAAACCCTGGATCGAAGATATCATTCCGCTCTATCACGGAAGCGAATGGTATGTCGCGCATAACGCCAGTTTCGACCGGCGTGTACTGCCAGAGATGCCCGGAGAGTGGATTTGTACCATGAAGCTGTCCCGCCGGTTATGGCCGGGGATCAAATACAGCAACATGGCGCTCTACAAATCCCGTAAGCTAAGCGTGCAAACACCGCCCGGCCTTCATCATCACCGCGCATTGTATGACTGCTATATCACGGCGGCATTGCTGATCGATATTATGAACACGTCAGGCTGGACGGCGGAACAAATGGTCGACATTACCGGACGCCCGGCCCTGTTAACGACATTTACGTTTGGCAAATATCGCGGCAAAGCCGTTTCTGAAGTCGCCGAGCGCGATCCGGGCTATCTGCGCTGGTTATTTAATAACCTTGACAACATGAGCCCGGAGCTGCGTTTAACGCTTAAACACTATCTGAGCGACGCCTGAGCGCCTGCCTGCCCTGGCAACGTGCCCTGAGCGAGACCAATCAGAAAAGCGAATTCCAGCGCCACTCCCTCATACGCTTTAAAACGCCCGGACTTCCCGCCATGCCCGGAATCCATATCCGTACACAGCAACAGCAGGTGGTCATCCGTTTTCAGTTCGCGCAGTTTAGCGACCCATTTGGCGGGCTCCCAGTATTGCACCTGCGAATCATGTAACCCGGTGGTAACCAGAAGATGCGGATAGTCCTGCGCGGTGACGTTGTCGTACGGACTGTAGCTTTTCATATACGCGTAGTATTCCGCATCCTGCGGATTTCCCCACTCTTCGAACTCTCCCGTGGTTAAAGGGATAGACTCATCAAGCATTGTCGTCAGGACGTCAACAAACGGCACCTGCGCGATGACGCCATGAAAAAGTTCAGGACGTTCGTTAATCGCGACGCTCATCAACATGCCGCCCGCGCTGCCGCCCATGCCATAGCAAAATGAAGGCGAGCCGTAGCCCAGTTTCAGCAACGCGTCGCAGGCATCAAGATAGTCATTAAACGTATTTTTCTTTTTCAGAAACTTACCGTCTTCATACCACTGATGACCTAACTCACCGCCGCCGCGAACATGCACGATGGCGTAAACAAATCCGCGATCCAGCAAACTTAACCGACTGCTGCTGAAATCGGCATCCATGCTGGCGCCATAGGAACCGTAGCCGTAGACAAGCAGTGGATTTTGCCCCTTACGGAAGTGTTTTCGATGGTAAACCAGCGAAACCGGAACCTCTACGCCATCCCGGGCGACAATCCACAGGTGCTCGCTCTGATAATTCGCAGCGTCAAATCCCGGCACATCCGTTTGTTTGAGCACGCGCCGCTCGCCGGTATCCATGTCCAGCTCAAACAAGGTGTCCGGCGTCGTCATCGATGAATAACCATAACGTAAGCGGGACGTTTCCGGTTCAGGGTTATAGGCAAGCCAGGTGACGTAGGCCGGATCGTCGAACGCAATCCCCGTAACTTCACGCGTTTTACGGTTAATCTGCCGCAGGCTGGTCAAACCACGCTGGCGTTCTTCCACCACCAGCCAGTCGGTAAAAAGGGTAAACCCTTCCAGCATGATGCTCTCGCGCGGCGCAATCAGCTCTTCCCAGGCATTTTCATCACGTACCCGGCTGCGATACAGACCAAAGTTTTTTCCGTGGCGATTGGAACGCAGATAAAACTTATGCTGGTAATGATCGAGACTGTATTCATGATCTTTACGCCGTGGTAAAAACGAGAAGGGTTCCGCATCGGCCAGTTCAGCATCCAGCAACAGCACTTCACTGGTGGTCGCACTGGCGAGATGGATCACCACATAATGCTGAGAGGTGGTTTTGTGCAAACTGACGTAAAAAGCGTCGTCCTTTTCTTCATAGACCAGTTGATCCTGCGTGGCCGGCGTACCCACGGTATGACGCCATACCTGGTAAGGCAGCAACGTGGTGCCGTGTTTACGCACGTAGTAAAGCGTCAACGAATCATTCGCCCAGACAAACTCTGGCGCCACGTTATCCAGCAGTTCCGGGTACCAGTTACCGCTTTCAAGATTACGAAAACGCAGCCCATACTGACGACGGGAAAGATAATCTTCCGCCAGCGCCATGATGGTGTTGTCCGGCGTAATGGCCATTCCACCGAGAGTATAAAACTCGCTGTGAGCCGCTCGCTGATTCGCATCCAGCAATAAATCCCACGCATCCGACTCTTCACTTCGCGCCGGCTGGCGTTGGTAAATAGCATATTCACACCCTGGCTCATAAATTTGCCGGTAGCGATAACCATTTTTGACGTAAGGTGCGGAAACATCTCTGGGCGGAATGCGATCGATAATCTCTTTCAGCACGCGATCCTGTAACGCCTGCTGTGACGCCATGACCTGATGTCCATAGGCGTTTTCCTGATGCAGATAGTCAAGGACATCAGGCTGCGAGCGGGAGTCGTCTCGCAGCCAATAATAGTTATCGACACGGGTGTCGCCATGCAGCGTCATGGTGTGCGGAATACGGGTGGCTTTTGGTAGCATGTCTTTGTTCTTTTGTCTTTAAACACCCTATAAGGGTGGCAAAAGTCACGCACGATGCAAGCGAAACATGCTATGCAGGGGATTACGTTAGCCTGGCAGAGCCTGTTTTTGCTGTTGCAGATCCTGCTCGATGCCGTCCCGCACATCCTGAGGAATTTTCAGCGCATCGCCCAACGCATTCAGATAACTGCGCTCCATAAAATGGTCGATATCAATGGCGGCACAGCTCAGGAAGTAAATTTCCAGCGCCTCTTCCTCATTACGGATGCCTTGCGCCAGACGCTGCGGATCGAGCGGCTGTTCAATCGCCTGTTCGATAAGCACACGTCCCTGCTCCTCCACCCCGGCTTCACGCAACTGGCGTTCGATGGCTGCACGCTCCTGGCTATCGATATGCCCGTCGCTTTTCGCCGCAAACACCAGGGCGAGGATCAACCGCTCGGTTCGTTGGTCCAGCGGCGTACTCTGCGCGCCGAATTGCGGCTCATCCTGATGCGCAGCACGTACCCTCTCTTTGTATTTGTTCCATAAGACGGTGCCTGCCACCGCGCCGCCGCCAACCAACAGGGCGCTGGTGCCATATTTAGTCAGTAACTTACGGGAAGATTTATTGGCGACCAGTAAACCGGCCAGACCGCCTAACGCGCCGGGAACCAGCAGTTTACTCAGCCCTTGTTCGCCTGAAGAAGATGCAGAGGCTCCGTTTTGCCCGAGAAGAGATTGTAATTGGTTTAGCCAGTTAGCCATTTTACCCCTCAAATACAAACGATGAATCGTCAAAGCGTACTTGAGGGGATGTCAGGAAGTGTCTAATTCAGCAAAAGATGCGCAAATTTGCCATTAGCGGGGCTGGTATTCCGCGGTTCCGGCTTTGCAATCAACCTTTACCAGATAATGAAGATCGGCACTTTTCCCGCGAACAGTCAGAGGAACCGTCCAGTTACCCTCTTTGCCGGTAATATCCTGAGTGTTGACCCACACTACCGGATTCGCCTGTCCGACCTTTTTTTGGTCATCAGCCCAACGTACGATACGGTTTTGCTGATAATCGCGCTTCACGCTGGCGGCGATCCCATCAGCGTTCAGCCCTTCACAGGTCGGGAATTTCACCGATTTGCTGGCCGTATCGGCAGCGAAGACCGATACGCTGGCGGACAACAACAGCAGGTTCAACAGCGCTCCTCTTTTTTTATTCATACTTTTTCTCCTTATATCTCCTTCGTCTTTCAGGCTGCATGTTTGCAACGCGAAATCCACGGGCATAGCACAATGATTCAGGAAAAAGCATGGTACAAAACGTCGGGAGCGCAAGTCAGACTCAGGCCGCTTGCGTGTCATCCTCCGCCGTCGCATCGCTTTTAACCACCTGCGGCGACGGCAATTTGCCGGTTTTCAGGATCGTGCTCAATACGTCTTTTTGTTCAGCCAGCCACAGAGAAAGCGCTTCGCGCTGTTCGTCTTCCATCGCTACCGGAGACTGCTCAAGCCATGTGTCGAGCAGGTCTGCCGTATCAAGCATTTTGTCATACGCATCGGCGTCCTTTTTGCTGGTAAACGACATTTTTTCCTCACCTTCCCGAATGACCACGTATTTAACTTCAACCGCCATTTTTGCAGCCTCTCAATTACCTGTAATTATGTACAGTGTATTACTTTTCAGTAATGAAATCAACCTGGCAATAAAGACAGACGCAAACGTTTTCGTATATACTGCGCCCAGTTAAATCAGGGGATATATTTTATGACGTTATTAGGCACCGCGCTGCGTCCGGCGGCTACGCGCGTAATGTTATTGGGTTCAGGCGAACTGGGAAAAGAAGTGGCGATAGAATGCCAACGTCTGGGTGTGGAAGTTATCGCGGTGGATCGTTACCCGGATGCGCCTGCGATGCACGTCGCCCACCGTTCACACGTCATCAATATGCTGGATGGCGAAGCGCTGCGCCGCGTGGTTGAACGCGAAAAGCCGCATTTCATTGTGCCGGAAATTGAAGCTATCGCGACGGACATGCTGGTAGAACTGGAGCAGGAAGGACTGAATGTGGTGCCTTGCGCCCGGGCGACGCAACTGACGATGAACCGTGAAGGCATCCGTCGTCTGGCGGCAGAAGAGCTGGCGTTGCCGACCTCTTCTTTCCGATTTGCCGACAGCGAAGAACGCTTTCGCGAGGCGGTGGCGGAGATCGGTTTTCCCTGCATCGTGAAGCCGGTGATGAGTTCTTCTGGTAAAGGACAGAGTTTCATCCGCAGCGCCGACCAACTGTCGCAGGCATGGGAATATGCCCAACAGGGCGGCCGCGCTGGCGCAGGGCGCGTGATTGTCGAAGGCGTGGTTAAATTCGATTTTGAAATCACTCTGCTGACCGTCAGCGCCATAGACGGCGTCCATTTTTGCGCCCCTGTCGGCCATCGTCAGGAAGACGGCGATTATCGTGAATCCTGGCAACCGCAGCAGATGAGCGATCTGGCGCTGGCGCGCGCGCAGGAGATCGCCCGCAAGGTTGTTCTGGCGTTAGGCGGCTATGGGTTATTTGGCGTCGAGCTTTTTGTCTGCGGCGATGAGGTGGTCTTTAGCGAAGTCTCCCCGCGACCGCATGATACCGGCATGGTGACGTTGATTTCGCAAGATCTGTCAGAGTTTGCCCTGCACGTTCGCGCTTTCCTCGGCCTGCCCGTGGGCGAAATTCGTCAGTATGGCCCTGCCGCGTCCGCCGTTATTTTACCGACGCTCACCAGCCAGAATGTAACGTTTGATAATGTACAAGCGGCCGTCGGAGCGGGTTTACAGGTGCGGTTCTTCGGCAAGCCGGACATCGACGGAACCCGTCGGTTAGGCGTCGCGCTGGCGACAGCGGAACGCGTCGAAGAGGCCGTTGAGCGTGCAAAATACGCGGCGGCGCAGGTGAAAGTCGCGGGGTAAAAAAATGCCGGATGGCGCTGCGCTTATCCGGCCTACAACCCTATAAAACGTAGACCCGGTAAGCGTCGGCGCCACCGGGCATTTGAGCTTACTGTTTCGCGCCTTCTACCGCTTCGCGAGCCAGTTTCGTGATGCGATCGTAGTCCCCCGCTTCCAGCGCGTCAGCCGGAACCAGCCAGGAACCCCCGATACACAGAACGCTTTTCAGCGCCAGGTAGTCACGGTAGTTCGCCGGAGAGATACCGCCAGTCGGGCAAAAGCGTACCTGAGAGAACGGACCTGCGATCGCCTGCAACGCTTTGGTGCCGCCGTTAGCTTCCGCCGGGAAGAATTTGAACTCTTTCAGGCCGTAGTCCATACCCAGCATCAGTTCGGAAACAGTGCTGATACCTGGAATCAGCGGAATGGTGCCTTCGGTCGCCGCTTTCAGCAGAGGCTCCGTCAGGCCCGGGCTGATAGCAAACTGCGCGCCCGCTTCCGTCACTTCCGCCAGCTGTTGCGCGTTCAGAACCGTACCCGCACCGATGATCGCTTCCGGCACTTCTTTCGCGATAGCGCGGATGGCATCCATCGCACACGCGGTACGTAAAGTCACTTCCAGAACGCGCACACCGCCTGCAACCAGCGCTTTTGCCATCGGCACCGCGTGTTCCAGTTTGTTCACCACGATCACCGGTACAACCGGGCCTGTGGTCAGGATTGCTTCTGCACTTGTTTTCCAGTTTTTCATCAGAGTTTTCTCTCGCCTGAGTACAAAATTTGTCGTCTTAAAACGTCATACAGGTTGCGCCCTGCTCGGCGCCGGACAGTTTTTCACGCAACGCGCTGAACATCTCACGGCCTGTACCGATGCGCGATGCGCTCAGGTCAGGAATGTGAGGCTGGCGAGCGGCAAGTTCCGCATCATCAACCAACAGCGTCAGTTCGCCTGTCTGTCCATTCACACGAATAATGTCGCCATCGCGTACTTTCGCCAGCAGCCCGCCATCATAGGCTTCCGGGGTTACATGGATTGCTGAAGGCACTTTACCTGAAGCACCGGAAAGCCGTCCATCGGTAACCAACGCAATTTTGAAACAACGGTCCAATAATACACCAAGTGGCGGCATGAGTTTATGTAATTCTGGCATTCCGTTCGCTTTTGGTCCCTGATGGCGTACAACCACCACGCAATCGCGGTCAAGCAGACCCGCTTCAAAAGCCGGTAAAACATCATGCTGACTTTCAAAAACAACCGCTGGCGCTTCAATAATTTGATTTTCAACCGGCACCGCAGACGTTTTCATGACCGCGCGGCCAAGGTTGCCGCTCAGCACTTTCGTTCCGCCGTGGTGGGAGAACGGCTTATCAAAGGTGGCAATCACACTGCTGTCCAGGGATTTCGCCACCCCTTCGCGCCAGTCCAGCTCGCCGTTGTTCAACCACGGTTCGAAGGTATAGCGAGACAGACCAAAACCCGCCACGGTATTCACATCTTCATGCAGCAGTCCCGCATTCAGCAGTTCACGCATCAGTGCCGGTACGCCGCCTGCCGCCTGGAAGTGGTTAATATCTGCCGGGCCATTCGGATACAGACGCGCCATCAACGGTACGATTTCCGACAGATCGGAGAAGTCATCCCAGTTAATCAGGATGCCTGCCGCCCGCGCCATCGCGACGAGGTGCATGGTGTGGTTGGTTGAACCGCCGGTTGCCAGCAGCGCCACAATGCCGTTCACGACCACTTTTTCATCAATCATCTTACCGATCGGCATCCATTCGTTGCCGTTACCGGTCAGGCGCGTCACCTGGCGCGCGGCGGCAGCGGTCAGCGCTTCACGCAACGGCGCGTCCGGGTGAACAAAGGATGAGCCGGGCAACTGCATCCCCATGAACTCCACCACCATCTGGTTGGTGTTGGCGGTGCCGTAGAACGTACAGGTGCCTGGCGCGTGGTAAGAGGCCGCCTCAGATTCCAGCAGCGCCATGCGATCGACCTTCCCTTCCGCATATAACTGGCGGATACGCACTTTTTCTTTATTAGGCAGACCGCTTGCCATCGGGCCGGAAGGCACGAAAACAGACGGCAGGTGGCCAAATGACAGCGCCGCCATCGCCAGACCGGGGACGATTTTGTCACACACGCCAAGGAACAGCGCGCCATCAAACATATTGTGAGACAGTCCCACCGCCGCCGACATTGCGATCACTTCGCGGCTCAGCAGAGAAAGCTCCATACCGTCCTGCCCCTGCGTCACGCCATCACACATCGCAGGAACGCCGCCGGCGACCTGGCCTACCGCATTCGCAGAATGCAGCGCTTTGCGGATGATCTCTGGATAGTGCTCATACGGCTGATGAGCGGAAAGCATGTCGTTGTAAGAGGTGATGATCCCGATATTGTTACGCAACATGCTCTTCAGTGACGCTTTATCGTCAGGCTGGCAGGCGGCAAAGCCGTGCGCCAGGTTACCGCATGCCAGCTGCGAGCGATGAACAGTGGATGTTCTCGCTTGTTCAATACGGGCGAGGTAGGCAGAACGTGTCTCACGCGAGCGTTCGACAATGCGCTTTGTTACGCGTAACAAATCTGGATTCATAGAGTCTCCTGAAATTTATTTG
Source organism: Citrobacter sp. CK180 (assembly GCF_030333655.1). Lineage (NCBI taxonomy): Bacteria > Pseudomonadati > Pseudomonadota > Gammaproteobacteria > Enterobacterales > Enterobacteriaceae > Citrobacter > Citrobacter sp. CK180. The sequence continues at coordinate 54,954 of NZ_JAOWFM010000043.1, forward strand.
TCTGTGCCGCCGATTAACAAAGAGTTTCAGTAAGGTTAAATATTGCTGAATCGCTTGTTATATGGCGCACTGGGGCAAAATCACTTCCGGCAGTGTAATAAAAAAAGCCCCGCGGGTGAATCCACGCGAGGCTTAAAAGTGCAAAAATTGTTCTACAATCTGTGTTAGATCATGTTACCGGTAAAATAACACCTATGGGCTAGATGGAATTTTACTCAAACTCATTCCAGGAACGGCCATCACGGGTGATCATCGCCACCGAAGCGACCGGCCCCCAGGTCCCCGCCTGATACGGTTTTGGCGCATCATTATCCATTTCCCAGGCTTCAGTGATGGAGTCCACCCACTTCCAGGCCTCTTCAACTTCATCACGACGCACGAACAGCGCCTGAATACCGCGCATGGTTTCCAGCAACAGACGCTCGTAAGCATCCGCCAGATGCGTTTGATTGAAGGTTTCGGAATAGCTCAGATCCAGTTTGGTGATCTGCAAATTATGCTTGTGGTCCAGACCCGGCACTTTGTTAAGCACCTGGATATCCACACCTTCATCAGGTTGCAGACGGATGGTCAGCTTGTTCTGCGGCAGATCCTGCCAGGATTCTTTGAACAGGTTCAGCTCAGGCGTCTTGAAGTAGACGACAACCTCAGAGCATTTGGTCGGCAGACGTTTACCGGTGCGCAGGTAGAACGGTACGCCCGCCCAGCGCCAGTTGTCGATGTCCACGCGAATCGCCACAAAGGTCTCGGTGTTGCTGCTCTTGTTCGCTCCCTCTTCTTCGAGGTAGCCCGGCACTTTTTTGCCCTGAGCAAAACCGGTGGTGTATTGCCCGCGAACCGTTTTCTCGCGCACGTTCGAGCGATCGATGCGGCGCAGCGACTTCAGCACTTTCACTTTCTCATCGCGAATGCTGTCGGCCGTCAGATCGGACGGCGGCGACATCGCAATCATGCACAGAATTTGCAGCAAGTGGTTCTGAATCATGTCGCGCATCTGGCCCGCCTGGTCGAAGTAGCCCCAGCGACCTTCAATACCCACCTCTTCCGCAACGGTAATTTCCACATGATCAATCGTGCGGTTGTCCCAGTTATTCACGAACAGCGAGTTGGCAAAACGCAGCGCCAGCAGGTTAAGAACGGTCTCTTTGCCCAGATAGTGGTCGATACGGTAAACCTGGCACTCTTCAAAGTACTCGCCTACCTGATCGTTGATTTCACGCGAGGTCGCCAGCGAGGTGCCCAGCGGTTTTTCCATTACCACGCGAGCCGGTTTAGCGTTCAGCTTCGCTTCACCCAGACCTTTACAGATGGCGCCAAAGGTGCTCGGCGGCATCGCAAAATAGTTAATGGTGGTGCGCGATTTTTGATCCAGCATGGCCCCCAGACGACCGAACGCCTCAGTGTCGTTAACGTCCAGATTGCAAAAATCCAGACGGCCGCTCAGGGTATCCCACAAGCCTTCATCAATCTTTTCTTTCATGAAGGTTTCGAGCGCTTCGCGAACCACTTTGGTATAAGCATCTTTGTCCCAGTCCGCGCGACCCACCCCGATAATACGGGTATCCGGGTTAATCTGACCGGCTTTCTCCAGTTGATACAGGGAAGGCAGCAATTTTCGGCGCGCCAGGTCGCCTTTCGCGCCGAAAATGACCAGGTCACATGCCTGGGCTGTTTGCGTTACCGCCATGTCATTCTCCTCAGTTAAATATCCCGGTGCTTTTGCCAGGGTATAGTTGTAATTTTATTACAATGCACTGTACTGCTTTTACGTGAATCCCGAAACTGTAAACGCTTATCCACCCGTGCGATTCGGGCGATCTTCGGTTTTCCCGCGGTAAATAGCCGTAAAACAGATAAAAAAATTGTCGTTTTCGTACATGTAACAGACAGCTAAAATCAGACACCGATCATGTAATGAAAAAAAACAACAACTATTCTATCCATTTTGCCCCCTTCCCGGATGCTCAGGGGTAATATCTAACAAAATCGCATCTCGATTTCTCACATCATTGAAATCGTTATTAACTGTGAGCTTTTCTACATCATGAATATGCTAGAAAAAATCCAGTCTCAACTGGAACATTTGAGCAAGTCAGAACGTAAAGTAGCCGATGTTATCGTTGCCTCCCCCGACCGCGCGATTCATTCAAGTATTGCTACGCTGGCCCAGGAAGCGAACGTCAGTGAGCCTACCGTGAACCGTTTTTGCCGCAGCATGGATACGCGCGGCTTCCCTGATTTTAAACTGCATCTGGCACAAAGTCTGGCGAATGGTACCCCTTATGTTAATCGCAATGTGGATGAAGATGACAGCGTTGAGTCCTATACGGGGAAAATCTTCGAGTCTGCGATGGCCAGTCTGGACCACGTTCGCCAGTCGCTGGATAAATCTGCGATAAACCGTGCCGTCGATTTGCTCACCCAGGCGAAGAAAATCGCCTTTTTTGGCCTGGGTTCCTCTGCGGCCGTGGCGCACGACGCCATGAACAAGTTTTTTCGCTTCAACGTGCCGGTGATCTACTCCGACGACATTGTCCTGCAACGTATGAGTTGTATGAATTGTAGCGATGATGACGTGGTCGTGCTCATTTCCCACACCGGCCGAACCAAAAGTCTGGTGGAACTGGCGCAGCTGGCGCGCGAAAACGATGCGATGGTGATTGCGCTAACCTCTGCCGGAACGCCGCTGGCACGAGAAGCAACGCTGGCAATTACCCTTGATGTGCCGGAAGATACTGACATTTATATGCCCATGATCTCTCGACTTGCTCAACTGACCGTGATAGATGTGCTGGCAACAGGATTTACTTTGCGTCGTGGGGCAAAATTCAGAGATAACTTGAAGCGTGTCAAGGAAGCGCTCAAGGAATCGCGTTTTGATAAAGAATTACTCATCAAGAGTAATGACAGCTAAAAGCAATAACAATGTTCTATCCTTTTCGTCATTCGGATACGTTCATTTTTAACCGTTAAGGTCTCAGAACGACCGGATCAATGTTCACGCAACACCAAGTTGTTTCAGTCAACGGAGTATTACATGTCCAGAAGGCTTCGCAGAACCAAAATCGTTACCACGTTAGGCCCGGCAACTGACCGCGATAACAACCTTGAAAAGATTATCGCTGCTGGCGCGAACGTCGTACGTATGAACTTCTCTCACGGCACGCCGGAAGATCACAAAGTGCGCGCGGATAAAGTTCGTGAGATTGCCGCCAAACTGGGGCGTCATGTGGCGATTCTGGGTGACCTCCAGGGGCCAAAAATTCGTGTATCCACCTTTAAAGAAGGCAAAGTTTTCCTCAATATCGGCGATAAATTCCTTCTTGATGCCAACCTGGGCAAAGGCGAAGGCGACAAAGATAAAGTCGGTATTGATTATAAAGGCCTGCCTGCTGACGTCGTGCCTGGCGACATCCTGCTGCTTGATGATGGTCGCGTACAGCTAAAAGTGCTGGAAGTTCAGGGCATGAAAGTCTTCACCGAAGTGACCGTCGGCGGCCCGCTCTCTAACAATAAAGGGATCAACAAGCTGGGCGGCGGTCTCTCCGCCGAAGCGCTGACCGAGAAAGATAAAGCGGATATCGTTACCGCAGCGCAGATCGGCGTGGATTATCTGGCGGTCTCCTTCCCGCGCTGCGGCGAAGATCTGAATTATGCGCGTCGCCTGGCGCGCGATGCAGGTTGCGACGCCAAAATCGTCGCGAAAGTAGAGCGCGCGGAAGCCGTCTGCGACCAGAACGCAATGGACGACATTATTCTTGCATCAGACGTGGTGATGGTTGCGCGTGGCGACCTCGGCGTTGAGATTGGCGATCCTGAACTGGTCGGGATTCAAAAAGCGCTGATTCGCCGCGCTCGTCAGTTGAATCGTGCGGTGATTACCGCCACGCAGATGATGGAATCGATGATCACCAACCCAATGCCGACCCGCGCGGAAGTGATGGACGTGGCGAACGCCGTGCTGGACGGCACCGACGCCGTCATGCTGTCGGCGGAAACGGCGGCAGGACAATACCCGGCAGAAACCGTTGCGGCAATGGCGCGCGTTTGCCTGGGCGCAGAAAAGATCCCGAGCATCAATGTCTCTAAACACCGCCTGGATGTCCAGTTCGACAACGTTGAAGAAGCGATCGCAATGTCCGCCATGTATGCGGCGAACCACCTGAAAGGGGTAACGGCGATTATCTCCATGACCGAATCCGGTCGTACGGCGCTGATGACTTCGCGTATCAGTTCCGGCCTGCCGATTTTCGCCATGTCCCGCCATGAACGCACGCTGAACCTGACTTCTCTTTACCGCGGCGTTACGCCGGTTCACTTTGACAGCGCGGCGGACGGCGTTGTCGCGGCAAGTGAAGCGGTTAACCTGCTGCGCGATAAAGGCTATCTGGTTTCAGGCGATCTGGTTATCGTGACCCAGGGCGACGTGATGAGCACCATCGGCTCCACCAATACCACGCGTATCCTGACCGTCGAGTAATCGTTGGTGATGAGCCTGATGGCGCTTCGCTTATCAGGCTTACAGGCCGGGTAACAAAAAAGCCTCTCTGACGAGAGGCTTTTTTTATTTGATGGGATACCACTCTTTGCGCTTATACGGCTGAATTTCACCCGGTTTGCGGGTTTTGAGCAGTTTCAGAATCCAGGTATATTGCTCAGGATGCGGTCTGACAAAAATCTCCACCTCTTCATTCATCCGTCTGGCGATAGTGTGGTCATCCGCAGTCAGAAGATCGTCCATCGGCGGTCGCACCAGGATGGTCAGACGGTGCGTTTTACCATCATAAACCGGGAAAAGCGGCACCACGCGAGCACGACACACCTTCATTAACCGGCCAATGGCTGGCAGCGTCGCTTTGTAGGTTGCGAAGAAATCAACAAACTCACTGTGTTCCGGGCCATGATCCTGATCCGGCAGATAGTATCCCCAGTAGCCCTGACGGACAGACTGGATAAACGGCTTGATGCCATCATTGCGCGCATGCAGACGACCGCCAAAACGACGACGGACCGTGTTCCAGACATAGTCAAATACCGGGTTGCCCTGGTTATGGAACATCGCCGCCATTTTCTGCCCCTGGGACGCCATCAGCATCGCGGGAATATCCACGCCCCACCCGTGCGGCACCAGAAAGATCACCTTTTCATTATTCCGCCGCAGCTCATCAATGATCTCCAGCCCCTGCCAGTCGACGCGCTTTTGCAGTTTTTCAGGCCCACGAATCGCCAGCTCAGCCATCATGGTCATCGCCTGTGGCGCGGTCGCAAACATTCTGTCGACGATAGCGTCACGCTCTGCTTCGCTGTACTCAGGAAAACACAGAGATAAGTTGATCAGCGCGCGACGCCGGGCGCTTTTCCCCAGACGTCCGGCAAAACGTCCCAGCTTCGCCAGTAAAGGATCGCGAAACGACGCGGGCGTTAATGCAATACCCGCCATTGCGGCCACGCCCAGCCAGGCACCCCAATAGCGAGGATGACGAAAAGATTTCTCAAACTCAGGGATGTACTCAATGTTATTTTTTTTCGTTTCCATGCTTTTCCAGTGTTTGATGCCACGAAAAGTAAATCTGTTGATAGTGTAGCGGCGCGCTGTGCGCCACACAAAATAAAAAAGCCGGTACGCATCGCGTACCGGCTCCATAAGCGTATTTATTAATCGAAGCGCAACTGCGGCAGGACTTCTTTGACCTGCGCCAGATAAGCACGGCGGTCAGAACCTGTCAGCCCTTCGGTACGCGGCAGTTTTGCCGTCAGCGGGTTAACAGCCTGCTGGTTAATCCAGACTTCATAATGCAGATGCGGCCCGGTAGAACGCCCGGTATTGCCTGACAGCGCGATACGATCGCCACGTTTCACTTTCTGCCCAGGTTTCACCAGCAGCTTACGCAGGTGCATATAACGCGTGGTGTAAGTACGGCCGTGACGGATAGCGACATAATAACCTGCCGCGCCGCTGCGTTTCGCTACCACGACCTCGCCGTCACCAACCGATAGCACGGGCGTACCTTGCGGCATCGCAAAATCGACGCCTTTATGCGGCGCAACGCGACCGGTCACCGGGTTCAGACGACGCGGATTAAAGTTTGACGAAATGCGGAACTGCTTCGCCGTCGGGAAGCGCAGGAATCCTTTCGCAAGCCCTGTGCCGTTTCGGTCATAGAACTTACCGTCTTCCGCGCGAATCGCGTAATAATCTTTTCCATCTGAACGCAGACGCACGCCCAGAAGCTGGCTCTGTTCACGTTTGCCATCCAGCATTTCACGCGACATCAACACAGAGAATTCATCGCCTTTTTTCAGCTTACGGAAGTCCATCTGCCACTGCATCGCTTTAATGACGGCGCTGACTTCTGCGCTGGTCAAACCGGCGTCTTTCGCACTGGCGACAAAGCTTCCGCCAACCGCGCCTTTCATCAGGCTATTGACCCAGTCGCCCTGCTGCATTTCGCTGCTCATTTTGAAACCCGTTCCGCTACGATCGTAGGTACGCGTTTCGCGGCGTGAGACTTCCCAGGTCAGACGTTGCAAATCGCCGTCCGGCGTCAACGTCCAGGAGATCTGCTGGCCGATTTTCAGATTACGGAGTTCCTTATCCGCAGCGGCCAGTCGGCTGATATCGCCCATATCAATGCCATACTGATTCAAAATGCTGCTCAGCGTATCGCCGGTGGAGACAACATATTCATGCACGCCCACTTCGCCAGACGTTTTGTCGTCCAGCTCATCCTGTGGGATCGCTTCATCTTCCTGCGCCGCCTGATCAATCGGTTCGCTGGCCTCAGGCAGCAGCGAACGAATTTCACTCTTTTCCAGTTCGATGGTTTTGACGATGGGCGCAGAGTCAGGGTGGTAAACGTAAGGCCGCCATACCGCGACGGCCAGTGTCAGAACAGTAAGCGACCCCAGCATAACGCGGTGGGGTCGGGGCAGATTATTAAATGCCAGGGCGACAGAGCGGGCTATCTGTTGCACGTATTCACTTCCTCATTAATCTCCTTTCAGGCAGCTCGCATACTGGTTGGCTAATTGATTCAGAAACGCTGAATAGCTTGTTTTACCCAGTTTAATGTTCGTTCCGAGGGGATCCAACGTTCCCATTCGAACGGATGTCCCTCTCGCAACGGCTTCAACGACCGCTGGCCTGAACTGTGGCTCAGCAAAAACGCAGGTTGCTTTTTGCTCAACCAACTGTGTTCTTATTTCATGTAAACGCTGCGCACCAGGTTGAATCTCAGGGTTCACGGTAAAGTGACCAAGCGGAGTTAGCCCATAATGTTTTTCGTAGTAGCCGTAGGCGTCATGAAAAACGAAGTACCCTTTCCCCTTGAGCGGTGCGAGCTCGTTACCTACCTGCTTATCGGTTGCGGCTAATTGTGCCTCAAAATCCTTCAGGTTGGCGTCAAGTTTGGCTCGACTTTGCGGCATAAGTTCCACTAATTTTTCATGGATTGCAACCGCTGAAGCCCGCGCTATCTCTGGGGAAAGCCAAAGATGCATGTTGTAATCACCATGATGGTGATGTGCGTCACCTTTTTCACCGTGCGCATGCCCGTGATCGTGATCGTCATCGTCGTCATCAGCGCCTTTCATGAGTAACGGTTTCACGTCGGCGAGCTGCGCAATCGTTACCTGTTTTCCGTCAGGAATGTTCTTTACTGACTTTTCCATGAACGCTTCCATCTCAGGGCCGATCCAGACAACTAAGTCCGCGCCCTGTAAGCGTTTTACGTCAGACGGACGCAGTGAATAATCATGCTCAGACGCCCCATCCGGCAATAAAACCTGGGTGTCCGTGACGCCATCGGCAATGGCGGAAGCGATGAAACCTAAGGGCTTGAGAGAGGCGACAACGGCGGCATTTGCGGCCTGTGTTGCACCACCCCATAGCGCAGCGGATAATGCTGCGAAAAGAAGCGTATTTTTATGTAACATAATGCGACTAATCATCGTAATGAATGTGAGAAATGTGATATTATAACATTCTATGACTTCTGCAAGCCTAAAATTGACATGACGACTTTGGTTTCACTGGAAAATGTTTCGGTCTCTTTCGGTCAACGCCGCGTCCTTTCTGACGTGTCGCTTGAACTCAGACCAGGAAAAATTTTGACGCTTCTCGGCCCAAACGGTGCCGGGAAGTCTACGCTGGTACGCGTAGTATTAGGGCTGGTAGCGCCTGATGAAGGGCTGATCAAGCGCAACGGGCAGTTGCGTATTGGCTACGTCCCGCAAAAACTGTATCTCGACACCACGCTGCCGCTGACGGTAAGCCGCTTTTTACGCTTACGCCCCGGTACGCAAAAAACCGACATTCTTCCGGCCCTGAAACGCGTTCAGGCCGGACACCTCATTGACGCCCCCATGCAAAAGCTGTCCGGCGGTGAAACCCAGCGCGTTTTGTTAGCCCGCGCGCTGCTGAATCAACCACAGCTGCTGGTACTGGATGAGCCGACTCAGGGCGTGGATGTCAATGGTCAGGTCGCCCTGTACGATCTCATTGACCAGCTGCGGCGCGAGCTGGATTGCGCGGTGCTGATGGTCTCGCACGACCTGCATCTGGTGATGGCGAAAACGGATGAGGTGCTGTGTCTGAATCACCATATCTGTTGCTCCGGCACCCCTGAAATCGTTTCCATGCATCCTGAATTCATCTCTATGTTCGGGCCGCGCGGCGCAGAACAGTTGGGAATTTACCGTCATCATCATAATCATCGCCACGATTTACAAGGTCGTATCGTACTGCGCCGGGGAAATGGACACTCATGATTGAACTGTTATTGCCTGGCTGGTTAGCCGGGATCATGCTGGCCTGCGCCGCTGGCCCGCTGGGCTCGTTCGTGGTCTGGCGTCGAATGTCCTATTTTGGCGATACGCTGGCGCACGCCTCGCTGCTGGGAGTCGCTTTTGGGTTGCTGCTGGACATCAACCCGTTCTATGCGGTGATCGCCGTTACGCTGATGCTGGCAGCCGGTCTGGTGTGGCTGGAGAAACGCCCTCACCTCGCTATCGACACGCTTCTCGGCATTATGGCGCACAGTGCCCTGTCGTTAGGTCTTGTGGTCGTCAGCCTGATGTCCAACATTCGCGTGGACTTGATGGCTTATCTGTTTGGCGACCTGCTGGCCGTGACGCCGGAAGACCTGATTTTCATCGCCATCGGCGTGGTTATCGTGCTGGCGATCCTCTTCTGGCAGTGGCGTAATCTGCTGTCGATGACCATTAGCCCGGATCTGGCTTTTGTCGATGGCGTGAAGTTACAGCGCGTTAAGCTCCTGCTGATGCTGGTCACCGCATTGACTATCGGCGTGGCGATGAAGTTCGTTGGCGCGTTGATCATCACCTCATTGCTGATTATTCCTGCCGCCACGGCGCGTCGCTTTGCCCGCACCCCGGAGCAGATGGCGGGTGTCGCAGTAGGAATGGGTATGATAGCGGTTACAGGCGGTCTGACATTTTCTGCGTTTTACGACACGCCGGCAGGCCCGTCAGTGGTGCTGTGTGCCGCGCTGCTGTTTATTTTCAGTATGATGAAGAAGCAGGCGAGCTAAGCGTGTGTTTCCCGGTGGCGCCCCGCTTACCGGGCCTACGGCAGGCCGGACAAGGCGCAGCCGCCATCCGGCCTAACGCACATAAATTAAGGCATTTCCGGCGGCGTTATTCCAAAATGATTCCACGCCCGCACCGTCGCCATTCGCCCGCGCGGGGTTCGTTGCAAAAAGCCCTGCTGAATCAAATACGGTTCCAGTACGTCCTCAATCGTTTCACGCTCTTCGCCAATGGCTGCGGCCAGGTTATCGAGACCGACGGGGCCGCCAAAGAATTTATCGATTACGGCCAGCAGCAGCTTGCGGTCCATATAGTCAAACCCTTCCGCATCGACATTCAGCATATCCAGCGCCTGAGCGGCGATATCCGCAGAGATGGCGCCGTTATGTTTCACTTCGGCAAAATCACGTACGCGACGCAACAGGCGGTTGGCGATACGCGGCGTACCGCGAGCGCGGCGGGCAACCTCCAGCGCACCTTCATCGCTCATTTCCAGCCCCATAAACCGCGCGCTACGCCCGACGATGTGTTGCAGGTCAGGCACCTGATAAAACTCCAGACGCTGAACAATACCGAAACGGTCACGCAGCGGCGACGTCAATGACCCGGCTCGCGTGGTGGCGCCAATCAGCGTAAAAGGCGGCAGATCGATTTTTATCGAACGCGCAGCAGGCCCTTCGCCAATCATGATGTCCAGCTGATAATCTTCCATCGCCGGATACAGCACCTCTTCCACCACCGGTGATAAACGGTGGATCTCATCGATAAACAGCACATCATGAGGTTCAAGGTTGGTCAGCATCGCCGCCAGATCGCCCGCCTTTTCCAGCACCGGGCCAGACGTGGTGCGCAGGTTCACGCCCATTTCATTGGCGACAATGTTAGCCAGCGTCGTTTTCCCCAGCCCCGGCGGGCCAAAGATCAGCAGGTGATCGAGCGCGTCGCCGCGCAGCTTTGCCGCCTGGATAAAGATCTCCATTTGCGAACGCACCTGAGGCTGACCAATGTACTCTTCCAGCAACTTCGGGCGAATGGCGCGATCGGCAACCTCTTCCACCTGGGTTCCACCTGCTGAAATCAGGCGATCTGCTTCTATCATCCTTTACCTCATAACGCGGCGCGGAGTGCTTCGCGAATCAATGTTTCACTGCTGGCGTCAGGGCGGGCAATTTTGCTCACCATGCGGCTGGCTTCCTGTGGTTTATAGCCCAGCGCCACCAGCGCAGCAACCGCTTCTTGCTCCGCATCATCCGTTGCCGGACTTGCCGGAGAGGTCAGCACCAGGTCGGCGGCCGGCGTAAAGAGGTCACCGTGCAGGCCCTTGAAGCGATCTTTCATTTCAACGATCAGGCGTTCTGCGGTTTTTTTACCAATACCCGGCAGTTTCACCAACGCGGCGGGCTCCTCGCGCTCAACGGCATTCACAAACTGCTGAGCCGACATCCCGGAGAGGATCGCCAGCGCGAGTTTCGGCCCAACGCCGTTCGTTTTGATCAGTTCTTTAAACAGGGTTCGCTCCTGTTTATTGTTAAACCCGTACAGCAATTGCGCATCTTCACGCACCACAAAATGGGTGAATACGGTCGCTTCTTTTCCAGATTCCGGGAGCTCATAAAAACAGGTCATCGGCATATGGACTTCATAGCCTACGCCGCCCACCTCAAGTAATACCAGCGGGGGTTGTTTTTCCAGAATAATGCCTCTGAGTCTGCCTATCACATTGCGCTCCTGCGTTGGGGCCGAAAAAGTAAAGTGGTATCATAAAAAAAGGCTGGATAGATATCCAGCCTCATTTGTCATTATCGTAGCCGCCCACGCGCCAGATTGAGCCGCGAGTCACTCATTTGCATCGCGTTCTGGCTAACATGGCAGTGGGTGATGGCGATAGCCAGCGCATCCGCCGCATCCGCCTGGGGATTTGCCGGGAGTTTCAGCAACGTGCGCACCATGTGCTGTACCTGGCTTTTCTCCGCGCTGCCGATCCCGACAACGGTTTGCTTCACCTGACGGGCGGCATACTCAAACACCGGAAGATCCTGGTTTACCGCCGCGACAATCGCCACGCCGCGCGCCTGACCCAGCTTAAGCGCGGAGTCCGCGTTCTTCGCCATAAACACCTGTTCAATCGCGAAATAGTCCGGCTGGAACTGGGTGATGATTTCCGTCACGCCCGCATAAATCAGCTTCAGACGAGACGGTAAATCATCCACTTTCGTGCGGATACACCCGCTGCCCAGGTAAGTCAGTTGCCTGCCCACCTGACGAATCACGCCATAACCCGTGACGCGTGAACCCGGGTCGATACCGAGAATAATAGACATCACGCGCCTCCGATTAGAACGGAATTAAACCACGTCATTATAACGTAGCCGCAACCTCATCAGAGATCTCACCGTTATGGTAAACTTCCTGCACGTCGTCGCAGTCTTCCAGCATATCGATCAGACGCATCAGTTTCGGCGCGGTTTCCGCATCCATATCCGCTTTGGTGGACGGGATCATGGACACTTCAGCGTTGTCCGCTTTCAGACCCGCAGCTTCCAGCGCGTCGCGCACTTTGCCCATCTCTTCCCATGCGGTGTAGACGTCAATCGCGCCGTCATCAAAGGTCACAACGTCTTCCGCACCGGCTTCCAGCGCGGCTTCCATGATGGTGTCTTCGTCGCCCTGTTCGAAGGAGATCACCCCTTTTTTGCTGAACAGGTAAGCCACGGAACCGTCAGTACCCAGGTTGCCGCCGCATTTGCTGAAAGCGTGACGCACTTCCGCAACGGTACGGTTACGGTTGTCAGACAGGCACTCAACCATCACAGCCGTGCCGCCAGGACCGTAACCTTCATAGATGATGGTTTCCATGTTCGCATCATCATCGCCGCCGACGCCACGCGCAATCGCACGATTCAGCGTATCGCGGGTCATGTTGTTCGACAGCGCTTTATCGACTGCCGCACGCAGACGCGGGTTAGCGTCCGGGTCACCGCCGCCCAGTTTGGCCGCCGTCACCAGCTCACGAATGATTTTGGTGAAAATTTTACCGCGTTTAGCATCCTGCGCTGCTTTACGGTGTCTGGTGTTGGCCCATTTACTATGACCTGCCATAAATAATATCTCCAAAAAGCGCGCCTTCTCAGGCGACGTTAATTACAAACTCTTCAATCGCCTGCCGGTTACTCCACGACTTGGTTAACTGCGCGGCTTCATCCGCATTAACCCAACGATAGGTCAGATGTTCGGTGAACACGATCTCTCGTTCAGAGGGAAGTGCCAGGCAAAACCAGGATTCAGTATTACGCTCAATTCCCGGCGCGTAGCGATGACGTAAATGTGAAAAAATCTCAAATTCCACCGTGCGCTGACAGTCAATTAAGGTCAGTTGCTCTGCTGCAACATCTATTGTGACCTCTTCCTTTACTTCGCGCATAGCGGCTTGCGACGCGGTTTCGCCCTCTTCCAGACTGCCGGTAACCGACTGCCAGAAATCAGGATCGTCGCGTCGCTGTAACATCAGCACTCTCCCGGTGTCCTTTGCATAAATCACGACTAACACCGAGACAGGCTGTTTGTATGCCATATCAGTTATTCTCGGCCTTCTTAACGACATCAATACCCAGCTCAGCCAGCGCTGCCGGGTTCGCGAAACTTGGCGCTTCGGTCATCAGACAGGCAGCGGCAGTCGTTTTCGGGAAGGCGATAACGTCACGGATATTGTCGGTGCCGGTCAGCAGCATAGTCAGACGGTCCAGACCAAACGCCAGACCCGCATGCGGCGGCGTACCGTATTTCAGCGCATCCAGCAGGAAGCCGAATTTCTCGCGCTGTTCCTGTTCATTAATACCCAGAATACCAAACACGGTCTGCTGCATGTCGCCACTGTGGATACGCACGGAACCACCACCGACTTCATAACCGTTGATCACCATATCGTAGGCGTTAGCAACCGCGTTTTCCGGCGCAGCTTTCAGCTCGGCGGCGGTCAGGTCTTTCGGTGAGGTGAACGGATGGTGCATCGCCGTCAGGCCGCCTTCGCCGTCATCTTCAAACATCGGGAAGTCGATAACCCACAGCGGCGCCCATTTGGCTTCGTCGGTCAGGTTCAGATCTTTACCCACTTTCAGACGCAGCGCGCCCAGCGCATCGGCAACCACTTTTTTGTTGTCGGCGCCGAAGAAAATCATATCGCCGTCTTGCGCAGCGGTACGATCCAGAATCGCTTCCACGATTTCCGCGTTAAGGAACTTCGCCACCGGGCTGTTGATGCCTTCCAGACCTTTCGCGCGTTCGGTGACTTTAATATAAGCCAGCCCTTTCGCGCCGTAGATCTTAATGAAATTGCCGTAGTCGTCGATCTGCTTACGGCTTAAGCTTGCGCCACCCGGCACGCGCAGAGCCGCTACGCGACCTTTCGGATCGTTAGCCGGGCCGGCAAAGACGGCGAATTCTACAGATTTCAGCAGGTCGGCAACGTCCACCAGCTCCATCGGGTTACGCAGGTCCGGTTTATCGGAACCGTAACGGCGCTCGGCTTCGGCGAAGGTCATGATCGGGAAGTCGCCCAGATCCACGCCTTTCACTTCCTGCCACAGATGGCGTACCAGCGCTTCCATCACTTCACGCACCTGCGGCGCAGTCATGAAGGAGGTCTCGACGTCGATCTGGGTAAATTCAGGCTGACGGTCAGCACGTAAATCTTCATCACGGAAGCATTTTACGATCTGATAGTAGCGGTCAAAACCGGACATCATCAGCAGCTGTTTGAACAACTGCGGAGACTGCGGCAGCGCGTAGAATTTACCTTTATGAACGCGCGAAGGCACCAGGTAGTCACGCGCGCCTTCCGGCGTCGCTTTGGTCAACATCGGGGTTTCGATGTCGAGGAAGCCGTGGTCGTCCATAAAACGACGCACCAGGCTGGTGATTTTGGCACGGGTTTTCAGGCGTTGAGCCATTTCCGGGCGACGCAGATCCAGATAACGGTATTTCAGACGCGCTTCTTCGGTATTGACGTGATTAGAGTCAAGCGGCAGAGAATCTGCACGGTTGATGATCGTCAAATCGGACGCCAGCACTTCGATTTCGCCCGTCGCCATGTCGGCGTTGACGTTTTTCTCGTCACGCGCACGCACGGTGCCGGTCACCTGGATGCAGAACTCATTACGCAGTTCAGAAGCCAGCTTTAACGCATCCGCACGATCCGGATCAAAGAAGACCTGTACGATACCTTCGCGGTCGCGCATATCGATAAAGATCAGGCTACCAAGATCACGACGACGGTTGACCCAACCACACAGAGTCACCTGCTGCCCCACGTGGGACAGACGTAGCTGTCCGCAATATTCTGTACGCATGAGATATCCCTTAACTTAGCCGCTGGCGGATTGTTGCCTGCTTTACAGGCGACGTTGTCGCAGCTTTAGCTGAATGTCACAACTGAATGAAAAAAGGCGGCTATTATACTGGAAATTCTGCCGCACGATAAGTCCGATACTGACTGTACGCGTGTTTGCTACGCGGTTATTGCGTATTCTCACAAAAATTAACAATATTTGTCGTCACTTTCCTTCGGGAACGCGCTTAAGGTGTAGCGGAATCATCTATTTTACAGGAGTCATCATGCTGGAACTGAACGCCGCAACCACTGCCCTGGTCGTTATTGATTTACAGGAAGGGATCTTACCTTTCGCTGGCGGCCCCCATGCGGCAAGCGATGTTGTCGCCCGCGCAGCGAAACTGGCCGAAAAATGTCGGGCAAACGGCTCGCCGGTGGTGATGGTTCGCGTCGGCTGGTCCGACGATTATGCCGACGCGTTAAAGCAACCCGTCGATGCCCGGGCGCCAGCCAACGCGCTGCCGGAAAACTGGTGGCGTTATCCGGCGGCGCTCGGTAAAGGCGACAGTGACCTGGAAGTCACCAAGCGTCAATGGGGCGCGTTCTATGGCACCGATCTTGAGTTACAATTACGCCGCCGGGGAGTCGACACCATCGTGCTGTGCGGCATCTCCACCAATATCGGCGTAGAATCCACCGCGCGTAACGCCTGGGAGCTGGGTTTTGGTCTGGTGATCGCCGAAGATGCCTGTAGCGCCGCCAGCACAGAACAGCATCAAAGCAGCATGACACATATTTTTCCGCGTATCGCCAGAGTGCGCAGCGTGGAGGAGATCCTTAACGCGTTATGATCTACATCGGATTACCGCAATGGTCGCATCCTAAATGGGTGCGTCTGGGTATCACCAGTCTTGAAGAGTATGCCCGCCACTTTAACTGTGTGGAGGGCAACACCACCCTGTATGCGCTGCCGAAAGCAGAAATTGTCGAACGCTGGCATGCGCAAACAACGGACGATTTTCGCTTCTGCTTTAAGTTCCCCGCGACGATTTCGCATCAGGCCGCGCTGCGTAACTGCGACGATCTTGTGCAGGAATTTTTTACCCGCATGTCGC
This sequence comes from Citrobacter sp. CK180, assembly GCF_030333655.1. NCBI lineage: Bacteria > Pseudomonadati > Pseudomonadota > Gammaproteobacteria > Enterobacterales > Enterobacteriaceae > Citrobacter > Citrobacter sp. CK180. The sequence continues at coordinate 70,944 of NZ_JAOWFM010000043.1, forward strand.
CGCTGGAGGCAAGAATTGGTCAGTACTGGCTGCAACTCCCCGCGACGTTTTCACCGCGCGACCTCCCTGCGCTCTGGCGCTTTCTTGACGCGTTGCCAAAGGCATTCACCTATGGCGTCGAAGTGCGCCATCCCGTGTTTTTCGCCAAAGGCGAGGAAGAACAACAGCTCAATCGCGGCCTGGTTGAACGCGGGGTGAATCGGGTGATCCTCGACAGCCGCCCGGTACACGCCGCGCATCCTCATAACCAGGCCATTCGCGAAGCGCAACGCAAAAAACCTAAAGTGCCGGTCCATGCCATCGTGACCGCGAAGCATCCGTTGATCAGGTTCATCGGCAGCGACAATATGGTGCAAAATCAGACATTTTTTGCCGACTGGCTGGCGAAACTCCCGCGGTGGGAAACGACCTCTACGCCGTATCTTTTTCTACACACGCCAGATATCGCGCAGGCTCCCGAGTTAGTGAATACATTATGGGAAGATTTACGCGCGGCCTTGCCCGGCATTGGAACCGCACCGTCTATTCCACAGCAATCTTCTCTTTTCTGAAATTGCCACCTATCATAGACAGTGCCATCAGGCATTTTAAAGGGAGTTTGTATGGTAAGCGCGCTATATACCGTATTAGGTGCGTTGTTGTTGATGAAGTTCTCTTTTGATGTTGTCCGACTAAGGATGCTGTATCGCGTTGCCTACGGTGACGGCGGTTTTAGCGAACTACAAAGCGCCATCCGCATTCACGGTAATGCGGTGGAATATATTCCTATCGCTGTCGCGCTGCTGCTGTTTATGGAAATGAACGGCGCCGAAACATGGATGGTGCATATCTGCGGGATTATTTTAATCGCTGGTCGGCTGATGCATTATTACGGTTTCCACCACCGTCTGTTTCGCTGGCGGCGCTCCGGGATGAGTGCGACCTGGTGCGCCTTGTTGCTGATGGTGCTGGCGAATCTTTGGTATATGCCCTGGGAGTTGGTTTTCTCCTTGCATTAGCGCACAATACGCCACTTTATTTTTCCCGGATTTTTACGTTATGTCTCACCGCGACACGCTTTTTTCTGCGCCTATCGCCAGTCTGGGCGACTGGACCTTTGATGAACGGGTAGCTGAAGTCTTCCCGGATATGATCCAGCGCTCTGTTCCCGGCTATTCCAATATCATCTCCATGATTGGCATGCTGGCCGAACGCTTCGTACAACCCAATACGCAGGTCTACGATTTAGGCTGTTCACTGGGCGCTGCGACGCTCTCGGTGCGTCGTAATATTCATCATGCCAACTGTAAAATCATCGCCGTCGACAACTCCCCGGCGATGATTGAACGCTGCCGCCGTCATATCGACGCTTACAAAGCCCCGACCCCGGTTGAGATTGTGGAAGGCGATATTCGCGACATCAGCATCAAAAACGCCTCAATGGTGGTGCTGAATTTTACCCTGCAATTCCTTGAGCCGCTTGAGCGCCAGGCCTTGCTGGATAAGATTTATCAGGGTCTGAATCCGGGCGGCGCGCTGGTGCTGTCGGAAAAGTTCAGCTTTGAAGACACAAGGGTTGGCGAATTGCTGTTCAATATGCACCATGACTTTAAACGCGCCAACGGCTACAGCGAACTGGAGATCAGCCAGAAGCGCAGTATGCTGGAAAACGTCATGCTGACCGACTCGGTTGAAACCCACAAAGCGCGTCTGCATCAGGCCGGTTTCGAGCATAGCGAACTGTGGTTCCAGTGCTTCAACTTTGGTTCGCTGGTGGCGCTGAAGTCCGGGGTGCCCGCATGATCGAGTTCGGTAATTTTTATCAGCTGATTGCCAAAAGCCCGCTTTCTCACTGGCTGGAAACCCTGCCTGCGCAAATCGCGACTTGGCAGCGCGATCAGCATGGTCTGTTTAAGCAGTGGTCGAACGCGGTGGAGTTTCTGCCGGAATTAACGCCGTACCGTCTGGATTTATTGCACAGCGTCACTGCCGAAAGCGAAACGCCGTTGAGCGAAGGCCAGCTTAAGCGTATCGACACCCTGCTGCGAAACCTGATGCCGTGGCGTAAAGGCCCGTTCTCTCTGTATGGCATCAATATTGATACCGAATGGCGCTCCGACTGGAAATGGGATCGCGTTTTGCCGCACCTGTCCGATCTGACCGGCCGCACTATTCTGGATGTCGGCTGCGGCAGCGGATATCACATGTGGCGCATGATTGGCGCGGGCGCGCATCTTGCCGTGGGAATCGACCCGACGCAGTTGTTCCTGTGTCAGTTTGAAGCGGTACGAAAATTGTTGGGCAACGACCAGCGCGCGCATCTGTTGCCGCTGGGCATCGAGCAGCTTCCGGCGCTGAATGCGTTTGATACCGTCTTTTCAATGGGCGTGCTTTACCACCGTCGTTCTCCGCTGGAACATCTCTGGCAACTGAAAGATCAACTGGTGAAAGACGGCGAACTGGTGCTGGAAACCCTGGTGGTGGAAGGCGATGAAAACACCGTGCTGGTGCCAGGCGACCGCTATGCGCAGATGCGCAACGTCTACTTTATCCCTTCCGCGCTGGCGCTGAAAAACTGGCTGGAGAAATGTGGTTTTGTCGATGTGCGGATTGCCGATGTCTGCGTGACCTCCACCGAGGAGCAGCGTCGCACCGGGTGGATGGTCACCGAGTCGCTGGCTGATTTCCTCGATCCGAATGACCACAGTAAAACCGTCGAAGGTTACCCTGCCCCGCTGCGCGCGGTGCTAATTGCGCGCAAGCCGTAATTGATTGCCCGGTGGCACTACGCTTACCGGGCCTACAAACCCCGTAGGCCTGATAAGGCACAGCCGCCATCAGGCATAAAAAGCGCAAAAAAAGGCCCCTGTTGAAATGGCAGGGGCCTGGTACGAGCAAGCATCATATTGGGCGACATGATGCAACGGTAAAAATCAATTGGCCTGATGGCGCACAATGACTCCTTTCATTTCAGCAACCGCCGCCCCGTCTACCGCATAGCGCGAATACTCGTCCGCTTGTGCGTCAGTTGACATGGACAATCCATGATTGCGATAACGCATTGGTGAGGCTTGCCACGCTCCTGCGGAGCTGTGCACTTCCTGCACCCCGGCATCAAGGAAACGTTGCAGATTCTCTGAACGAACCCCTGCTCCGGCCATAATGATTGGAGCATCGCCCTGCGCAATAAGTTCCATAATTATTGGCAAACCGTGCACCGCATCTGATTTTTGCCCTGAAGTGAGCACTCTGGCGACACCCAAATCCGCGAGATTCTTCAGTGCATTGAATGGATTAGCGCACATATCAAACGCGCGATGAAAAGTGACGGCCAGCGGCCCGGCGGCGGCCATTATTTTCTCCATTCGCGCGAGATCCACATTGCCATCGACATCCAGCACGCCAGTAACCAGACCGGGAAATCCCAGTTCTCTGACAGTACGCACATCCTCAAGCATTGCGGCAAATTCACCATCGGTATAACAGAAGTCGCCGCCGCGAGGACGAATAATGGGATGCACCGCAATCGCAACATGCTGGCGAACCGTGCGCAGCACACCCAACGACGGCGTCAGTCCCCCCTCTTTCGGCGCCGCGCACAATTCAATGCGATCCGCGCCATTTTGCTGCGCGGTGAGCGCACATTCCATGCTGTAACAACAGATCTCCAGTAACGCCATGTTCACTCCTTTTTAGCGTTTTCGCGCGTCACGTCAGTCGGCTGACTGTTCGCTTGCCACAATGGCCTCAATTGACCAGGGATGAAATTTAATGGTCACCTTGCCGTCGGTCACGGCCAGCGTCGGGTTCGGCAGACGCTCGCGCGCCCCTTTCGGCGAACTGGTTTTCACGACAATGCCCGGCTGGCTCAGCCCCTCGTCGGACAACAGCGCCAGCGCCCGCGCGTTCAGGCTCTCCGGCTCGCCAGGGAGGACAATTTCGATATGCTCCCAGCCTTCATGCGGGTAGCGTTTTTCACCCGGCCACGGCAATTCAACAATCGAAAACCGCCAGTGTTCGACGCAAACAGGCTCATGTAATTTGAACAGGCAGATCGGCCTGCCGTTGATGATATTTTCCGACAGCAGCTCGCCGCACTGTTCAAATCCGCGACGCCAGCGCTCAGCGGTCGCATTCTGGTGGCAGCGCAAAGAAATGTGATCGGCTTCAAGCGGTGCGAAATCCAGACCGAGGCGAGTGGAAAGTTCTCTGAACGCCAGAGTGAATCGCGGTAAATCTGCGGAAATATCATGCAGTTCGTCAATAGTCTGCCAGTTCGCCATAATCAAAACTCTTATCGGTGTACAAAGTCGCTAATTTACTCTGTTGTGCATCGCCAACCAACCGCTGATTTCTTTGAATATAAAATGAATGCTTATGCATAATTTTATTGCGCATATTTCCAGCGATACGGCGCGCGCGCAATGCTGACGCCAACGGGCATTTGCAGTATACTCCCGCCCTAAATTCTTAAACTGGCGCGGACTCAGTTAATCCGCGTCTTACACGTAAGGTATTCCGGTGAATATTCAGGCTCTTCTCTCAGAAAAAGTTAGTCAGGCCATGATTGTTGCAGGCGCGCCTGCAAATTGCGAACCGCAGGTTCGTCAGTCAGCAAAAGTACAGTTCGGCGACTATCAGGCCAACGGCATGATGGCAGTTGCTAAAAAACTGGGTATGGCGCCGCGACAACTTGCAGAGCAGGTGCTGACTCATCTGGATCTCAACGGCATCGCCAGCAAGGTTGAAATCGCAGGTCCTGGCTTTATCAATATTTTCCTCGACCCGGCATTTCTTGCTGAACATGTTCAACAGGCGCTGGCTTCTGAACGTCTGGGCGTGGCTAAGCCTGCGAAACAGACCGTGGTTATCGACTACTCCGCGCCTAACGTCGCGAAAGAGATGCATGTCGGCCACCTGCGCTCCACCATCATCGGCGATGCCGCCGTGCGCACGCTGGAGTTCCTCGGCCATCACGTTATCCGCGCTAACCACGTCGGCGACTGGGGAACACAGTTCGGTATGCTTATCGCCTGGCTGGAAAAACAGCAGCAGGAAAATGCAGGTGAAATGGCGCTGGCCGACCTCGAAGGTTTCTACCGTGATGCGAAAAAACATTACGATGAAGACGAAGCGTTCGCCGAGCGCGCGCGTAACTACGTGGTGAAACTACAGGGCGGCGACCCGTACTTCCTCGACATGTGGCGCAAGCTGGTCGACATCACCATGACGCAGAACCAGATCACCTACAATCGCCTGAACGTTACGTTAACCCGTGACGATGTGATGGGTGAAAGCCTGTATAACCCGATGCTGCCTGGCATCGTCGCCGACCTGAAAGCTCAGGGTCTGGCGGTTGAAAGCGAAGGCGCAACCGTTGTTTTCCTTGATGAATATAAAAACAAGGAAGGCGAACCGATGGGCGTGATCATTCAGAAGAAAGATGGCGGCTATCTCTACACCACCACCGACATCGCCTGCGCGAAATACCGCTATGAAACGCTGCATGCGGATCGCGTGCTGTACTACATCGACTCCCGCCAGCATCAGCACCTGATGCAAGCATGGACCATCGTACGCAAAGCCGGTTACGTGCCGGATTCCGTGCCGCTGGAACACCATATGTTCGGCATGATGCTCGGTAAAGACGGCAAGCCGTTCAAAACCCGCGCGGGCGGTACGGTGAAGCTGGCCGATCTGCTGGATGAAGCGCTGGAACGCGCACGCCGTCTGGTGGCCGGGAAGAACCCGGATATGCCTGCCGACGAGCTGGAAAAACTGGCCAACGCGGTTGGTATCGGCGCGGTGAAATATGCGGATCTCTCCAAAAACCGCACTACTGACTACATCTTCGACTGGGACAACATGCTGGCGTTCGAAGGCAACACCGCGCCATATATGCAGTATGCCTATACCCGCGTGCTGTCCGTGTTCCGTAAAGCGGAGATTGACGAGAGCGCCCTGTCCAGCGCGCCGGTCGTTATCCGTGAAGATCGCGAAGCCCAGCTGGCTGCGCGCCTGTTGCAGTTCGAAGAAACGCTGACCGTGGTCGCGCGTGAAGGTACGCCGCATGTGATGTGCGCCTACCTGTATGACGTTGCCGGTTTGTTCTCTGGCTTCTACGAGCACTGCCCGATCCTCAGCGCGGAAAACGAAGAGGTTCGTAACAGCCGTCTGAAACTGGCGCAACTGACCGCGAAAACGCTGAAACTGGGTCTGGATACGCTGGGTATTGAGACCGTAGAACGGATGTAATCACATCGAGTGATATGAAAACCCGCGCTATGTCGCGGGTTTTTTATTTTCCCGAATGACCGCCCTCGTAGGCCTGATAAGCGAAGCGCCATCAGGCGGTAAGGCGCACCTTGCCGGATGGCGGCGTAAACGCCTTATCCTGCCTACGAGAAACGGCTACGTTAACTGTAATTTGTAACGACTCACAAGGAATGACACATTTCCGTAGAGAGATGGAACATCTTTTGTCTGTCATGCCGGTGACGCCTCCGTATTATTAGGCGGCGAATTTATCGGGTGTGGACAATGACGTTTAAAGATTTTGCTGCGGAAGAAAAACTCTTTCTGAGACGCGTGATAGTGGCCTTTGGCCTGGTGGTTGTCTGCTTTGGCGTCCTGATTGTCAATCTCTACGATTTACAAATCCGTCAGCATCAGTATTACACGACCCGTTCAAACGAAAATGACATCAAAATGCTGCCCGTCGCCCCGACGCGCGGCATCATCTACGATCGCAACGGTATTCCGCTGGTGCGTAATATCACCTGGTATGATATTTCCGTCACCCCATACAAAATTGCCGACATGGACGCGCTGTTACATCAGCTTACCCCTCTCGTGGATCTCACGCCTGATGATATTGCGGCCTTTCACCATGCGTTGAAATCAGGCAGCCGCTATCGCCCGGTGGTATTGAAAAACGCGCTGTCGGACGTCGAAATTGCCCGCTTTTCCGTTAACCAGTTCCATTTCAACGGCGTGACGATCAACAGTTATGAAGACCGTCAGTACCCCTACGGCGCGGAGCTGGCGCATGTGCTCGGTTACGTGTCGAAGATTAACGACAGCGACCTGAAAGCGCTGGATGAAAAAGGTCTGGCTGAAAACTATGCCGCCGATCACAACATCGGTAAGCAGGGCATTGAACGCTATTACGAAAATGATCTGCACGGCAAAACGGGCTACCGGGAGGTCGAAGTGGATAACCACGGACGCATCGTGCGCCTGTTAAAAAATGTCCCGCCCGTTGCCGGCAAAGACATCCACCTGACGCTGGATTTACATCTACAGGAATATATAGAAAGCCTGCTTGCCGGTCAGCGCGCGGCAGTGCTGGTCGAAGATCCCCACGACGGTTCAGTACTGGCGATGGTCTCCACGCCCAGCTATGACCCAAACCCGTTTGTGAAGGGCATCAGCCATCAGGATTACGGCAGGTTACTGCATGATAAAGATCTGCCGTTGATTAACCGCGTCACCCAGGGGCTGTACCCGCCCGCCTCCACGGTGAAACCTTATATCGCGATGTCTGCGCTGTTAAACGGCGTTATCACGCCGCAAACCACCTTCTTCGGCGCGCCGACCTGGACGCTCCCCGGTACGCAACGCCATTACCGCGACTGGAAAAAAACCGGCCACGGTATGCTGGATGTCACCAAAGCGATTGAAGAATCTGCCGACACCTTTTTCTATCAGGTCGCCTGGATGATGGGGATCGATCGCATTAACACCATGCTCGGTCAATTTGGTTACGGTAAGCCCACCGGTATCGATCTGGATGAAGAGTATAACGGCCTGCTGCCCAGCCGCGAGTGGAAAGAGAGAGTACATAAAAAAGCCTGGTATCAGGGAGATACGATTTCAGTCGGTATCGGCCAGGGATACTGGATTGCCACGCCGATCCAGATGGTGAAAGCGATGGTAGCACTGATCAACAACGGGAAAGTGATCGCCCCTCACCTGCTTCAGAGTGAAGTGTCCGGCAAGACCGTCATGCCCTGGCAGGCACCTCAGACGGAAACGCAGATTGCCGATGCCGCCTCGCCTTATTGGGGGCTGGTGCGACAGGCGATGTTTGGTATGGCGAATGCGCCGAACGGCACCGGTTATAAATTCTTCCACACCGCGCCCTACGGTATTGCAGCCAAAAGCGGCACTTCGCAAGTGTTCAGTCTGAAAGAAAACCAGACCTATAATGCGAAAATGATCCCCATCCGTCTGCGCGACCATGTGTTTTACACCGCTTTCGCGCCGTATAAAAACCCGAAAGTCGCGGTGGCGTTGATTCTGGAAAACGGCGGCAGCGACGGCGTGACCGCCGCGCCGGTGATGCGGCAAATCATGGATCACCTTTTTGCGCCGCAATAACAGCACATGCCGGATGGCGGCGTAAACGCCTTATCCGGCCTACAAACTGCGTCGAACCGTAGGCCCGATAAGCGCAGCGCCATCGGGCGTCCCTCTCAAAAATACTTACGCAAATACTCTGTCAGACACAGTATCGCCATCGCCTGCCCGTACGGCATCGATGTCAGCGGAATGTCGCGATAGAAATCCAGATCGTGCCCCATTCCCGTGCCAAAGGACGTTTGCAGCAGCTCGCCTTCCGGCGAAATGTGTTTCACGATACCGCGAATCGCGCTTTCAGCCGTCTGCGCATATTCCGCCCCAACATAGCGTTTACGCACCGCTTTCAGAATGCCGTAGGCGAACCCCGCCGTTGCCGAGGCCTCCAGATAGGAATCAGGATCGTCCAGCAGGGTATGCCATAGCCCACTCTCATCCTGACAATTTGCCAGCGCGGCGATCTGCGCATTCAGAACCTGAATCAAATAGCGACGAACCGCGTTCTTCTCCGGCAAATCGACCAGTTCCAGGAAATCTGGAATCACGATGGTAAGCCAACTGTTACCCCGCGCCCAGCGAGCCCTGGCAAAGTTATGATGTCCATCATAGCTCCAGCCGTGGAACCACAGACCGGTCTCTTTATCCATCAGATTCTGTACGTGCAGCAGGAACTGATAAATCGCCTCTTCCACATACTCCGGGCGGTTGAACAGTTTGCCAATCTTCGCCAGCGGCATCACCGTCATCATCAGCGTGTCATCCCACATCTGCTGATGGTTTTCTTCCGCCAGCGTCATGTGCTGCATACCACCATGATCGGTGCGCGGCATCTCATTCATCGCCCACTCCGCCCAGGACTCAAGCCAGGGCAGATACGCCGGATTACGCGTCTCTTCATAGCGATACGCCAGCGTCAAAAATGGCGCCATCGTGTTAACGTTTTTGGTGGTCGCGCCTTCGGCGAAACGCTCGGCAAACCAGTTATCGATAATGTCGCGCATTTTCTCATCACCGGTCTGTTGATAATACTGATGCATACCGTACAGACCGACGCCATGCGTCCACTCCCATCCTGCCCAGCCTTTGGTATCAATCACCCGGCCATCGTCCAGGCGCAGCAGAAATTGTCCGCTCTCATCCCTGATATTGACCAGATTGTTCGTCACCGTCTGAATCAAGGCTTGCAGCGCTTCCCGGGAGATAAATCGCGCCGGCTGACGTAATAATGGGCTGTGTTTGACGGGCCAAACTTTCATATCCTTAACCTCTGTTCAATGTCGAATTCAGCGCAGCGCCCTGTTGAAGCGAAGGCGCCGCAGGTTTATTACGGTTCAGATAACCAATATTGTTGTTACCCCACAGTGATTCATACGGCATACCGGAGAGCATCTCGACGGTCGCACGCGCCTGCGGCGTGATGGCTTCCGGCATCACCCGGCCCGACTCACGCATTTTGGCGGTCTCTTCACGCAGGGTGCCGTGCGTTTGCAAATTCAGTTTGAAACGCAAAGAAACCAGGAAACCAAAGGCCAGCACGGACAGCGTGCCGCAGCTCAGAATCAGCAGAATGGTATGACTGACCGTGTCAGGCTGTATGCTCTGCCCTGAGACAAAACCAGACATCTGCATCACAATCCCGACCAGCATGACGGCCCCGGCCTGAGAGGCTTTACGGGTCAGCGTCATGATGCCCGCGAAGATCCCTTCCCGCCGTTGACCGGTAATCACCTCATCAACATCGGCAATATAGGTGTAGGTATTCCACGGCACATAGTTGATCCCGCCGCGACCAAGCCCCGCCAGCGCTGAGATCAGCAGCAGCAGCAGCAGCGAATAAACATCGCTTAAGCCCGCATAATAAAGAACGGCATAAGAGAGAGAACTCAGACCAAAGAGCACCACGACCATCCGGTATGACGGCGCAGGCCCGAAGCGAATGCACAGCGGGATCATGGCAATCACCGCAATGAACTGGAAGATAGCCATCGTACCGAGCAGATTCGACGCCAGTGAGGCTTCCTGCATCAGGACAAAAACAACATACCAGGTAAAGACGGCGTTAAAGACGTCCTGTGCGATATATCCCCCAAGATACATCCCCAGATGCTGGCGGAAAATCTTGATGCGCAGCGTCGAGCTCAGCTCAACAAACAAACGGCTCATACTCTGGCTGAACGTCAGGCTTTTCTTCTCTTCTTCTGCGCGCAGCGCCGCCTCCGTCCACTCTTCGCGCGGGCGCTCCCAGGTAAAGAACCACACAAAAGTCAGCATCAGCGCGCACAGCACCGAGAACACCAGGCTGGCATAGAAAAAAGAAACGGGGTTGTCTTTACCAAAGGCAGTCAGCAGGATACCCGGCAGGAACGAGGCCAGAATCGCAGACATTTGCGCCATTGAGATACGCGCCCCGGAGAACCGGGTCTTCTGTTTGAAGTCATCGGTCATTTCCGGCACCAGCGTCTCGTAAGGGACAAGAATCATGGTGTAGACAATGTCGAACAGCAGATAAGTCAGCAGGTAGTACCAGAATCCCATATCGCCAACCCACATGAGCGAGTAGCTAAAGACGCATGGAATACCCAGCAGAATAAAGAATTTACGACGGCCAAAGCGTCTGCCGAACCAGGTCGAACCGAAGTTATCGGTCAGAAAGCCCATCAGCGGGCTGACGACCGCATCCAGAACCCTCGCGGCAGCGAAAATGAATGTCGCCTCAATCGGCGTAAGGCCACAGAAGGTCGTGTAGAAATAGAGTAACCATGCGGCGGTTAATGCAGTGGTTCCTGCGCCCAGAAAATCGCCCGAACCATAGGCTAAATAATTCGCCAATCCAATTTTACGTGTTTTCATGCCGTTAACCCTGCAAATTGTTGGGAGACCCCCGGCATATTGGCTTCGCCAAAGGGAGTTTTTACACGGCCACAGTAAAAGCTAACAGGAAGTGAAACCTTTTCATTTTTGCCACGCCATCAGACGAGATGGCAAAAATACAAAGAGTCTGGCAACGCGCGTCACCGATTTATAAAACAGCGTTTCTATTGAATCAAAAGATGGGGTCAAAATTGTGAGGCAGCCAGCACGTTGTCTGCTGGCTGCTGTTGGCGCGGGGGAGTTAACGATAGTTTACAATCACCTGATTACGCTGCACTTTTAATGCGGGAATCAGTCGCCCGCCGCCCGGCACCTCCCACACGAAGCGCAACGGTTCAGCGGCAGGCACATTCGCGAACCCGTGGGTGGTTCCGCTCTGTCCGTCCAGCTCCACGCAACGGGACTGTGAACACAAACGCGCCCGAAGCCCCGCCGGCGTCGGGCCATTCAGTTCATAGCGCCAGGCGACCAGCGTCATTAAACCGGACACCGGCTGGCCTGACGACAATGGAGCAGACGACGCCGACACCCCACGATGGTTCAGGGTAATGCCGATACTGCTGGCCTGCCATGCCCCTTCTCCGGCGGCCTGTACCGCCAGCGGAAATAACAATAAACCGAGTAATTTACGCATTATTTCCCTCCAATTGTCGCCGTCATACGGATGTTGCGATTATCAGAAAGCTCCATGTTCGATAACACCACCAGCTGCGGCAAACTCCGGCGTAAAAAGCGCGACAGCAGCGGGCGTAGCGCGTGGTTCACCAGCAGAACCGGCGGCGCGCCCAGCATTTCCTGACGGGACAGCGCCTCCTGGGTTTGCGCCAGCAAGCGATCGGCCAGCCCCGGCTCAAGGCCGCCACCGCCCTGTAACGCCTGCAACAGCAGGCGCTCCAGCGGAGTATCCAGACCAATCACCTGCACTTCGTCATTGCCCGGGAACCACTGCTGCGTAATCGCCCTGCCCAGCGCCACACGCACCACGGCGGTTAATTCATGCGGATCGCTTTGCAGCGGCGCATGTTCCGCCAGCGTTTCCAGAATCGTGCGCATATCACGGATCGGCACTTTTTCATCCAGCAGGTTCTGCAACACTTTATGCAGGGTCGTGAGCGTTACAACGCCAGGCACCAAATCTTCCGTCAGCTTTGGCATCTCTTGTGATACGCGATCCAGCAGTTGCTGCGCCTCCTGGCGACCAAACAACTCTGCGGCAAACTGACCAATCAAGTGGTTAAGATGCGTCGCCACGACGGTACTGGCTTCCACCACGGTGAAGCCCTGAATCTGCGCCTGCTCTTTCAGCGCGCTTTCGATCCAGATGGCGTCCAGGCCAAAAGCGGGATCGACAGTCTGTTCGCCCGGCAGCGTTCCCGCCGCCGTGCCAGGGTTAATCGCCAGCCAGCGCCCCGGATAGGCGTCGCCGCTGCCAATTTCTACCCCTTTCATCAGAATGCGATAGCGCGCTGGCTGTAAGTCCATATTGTCGCGAATGTGTACCACCGGCGGCAGGAAGCCCATATCCTGGGCAAACTTTTTACGAATACTGCGGATTCGCCCGAGCAGTTCGCCGTCCTGCTGGAAATCCACCATCGGGATCAGGCGGTAGCCCACCTCCATGCCCAGCGAATCTTCAAGCTGTACATCGTTCCAGGTGGCTTCAACCACCGAATTATTTTCCGGCATCTTGACAGCCTGCGGCTCTGCCGGTGGTTTTTGTTCACGCCCGCGCAGCCACCAGGCAAGGCCCAATAGCGCCGCCGTAAACATCAGGAACACCAGGTTTGGCATCCCCGGCACCAGACCAAGCAGGCCGAGAACCGATGCGCTGAGCAGCATCACGCTCGGGTTGCTGAACAGCTGCCCCACCATCTGTTCGCCCACATCCTGGTCGGTGCTTACGCGGGTGACGATAACGCCCGCCGCCGTAGAGATCACCAGTGCCGGAATTTGCGCCACCAGGCCGTCGCCGATCGTCAGCAGGGTGTAACTTTCCGCCGCGTGCCCCATGTCCATCCCGTGTTGCAGGACCCCCACCAGCAGGCCACCCACGATGTTAATGACCATGATTAAGATACCGGCGATGGCATCCCCGCGCACAAACTTACTCGCACCGTCCATTGACCCGTAGAAATCCGCTTCCTGCGTCACTTCAGCACGACGTTTTTTCGCTTCATCTCCGCCAATCAGACCAGCGTTCAGGTCGGCGTCGATCGCCATCTGTTTACCGGGCATCCCATCCAGCACGAAACGCGCGCCCACTTCCGCGATACGCCCGGCGCCCTTGGTGATAACCATAAAGTTGATGATGACGAGAATGACGAACACCACGATACCGATCGCAAAGTTGCCACCGACCAGGAAGTGACCAAACGCCTCGACCACTTTCCCCGCCGCCGCTGCGCCGGTATGCCCTTCCATCAGGATGATACGGGTCGACGCCACGTTCAGTGCCAGGCGCAACAGCGTGGTGAAAAGCAATATTGTCGGGAATGCGGCAAATTCCAGCGTACGCTGGGTGAACATCGCCACCAACAGCACCATGATCGACAGCGCGATATTAAAGGTGAACAGCAGGTCGAGGATGAAGGCGGGCAGTGGCAGCACCATCATCGACAGAATCAGCAGGATGAGGATCGGCCCGGCAAGAATTTGCCATTGCGTGGATTTCAGGTTGCTGGGCAGGCGCAGCATCGCGACCAGATTAGCCATCAGTATTCTTCTCGTTCATAAAATCCAGTGCTTCAGGCACAGGAAGATTTTCAGGTTGTGGAGGACGTTGTCCACCGGCAAGACGCCAGCGTTTGAGCTGCCATACCCATGCCAGCACTTCTGCCACTGCGGCATAGAGCTGGCCGGGGATTTGCTGACCAATTTCAGCATGCCGATACAAGGCGCGCGCCAGCGGGGGCGCTTCTAAGGTCGGCACCCGATGTTCCGTGCCGATTTCGCGAATGCGCAGCGCCACCAGTCCCGCGCCTTTGGCGACCACTTTTGGCGCACTCATTTTGTTTTCGTCGTACTGCAACGCAACCGAGTAATGCGTCGGGTTAGTCACGATGACATCCGCTTTAGGCACATCTTCCATCATGCGACGCTGCGCAGCCGCACGCTGCATCTGGCGAATTTTCCCTTTGATGTGCGGATCGCCTTCACTCTCTTTAAATTCATCGCGAATATCTTTACGCGACATCCGCAGTTTCTTCAGGTGGCTGAAGATCTGGAAGACGACGTCAAACGCCACCATCGGAATCACGCCCAGTACAACCAGAAGCGCGCACAGCCCGACTAAATCAAGCGCGTTGCCCATCGCCGTAACCGGAGATTCCGCCATCAGGCGCATCATCTCCGGCCAGTGATGCCAGAGATAAAATCCCGCCACGCTTCCCACCAACGTCGATTTCAGGATTGCTTTCAGCAGTTCCGCGCCGGTCTGGGCGGAGAACATGCGTTTAATCCCCGATAGCGGATTCAGTTTTGAAAATTTGGGTTGCAGTGATTTACCGCTGAAAATCAGGCCGCCGAGCATGACCGGCGAGATCAGCGCGACCAGCACAACGCCGGTGATGAGCGGCAGCAACGCAATCATCGCCTCTTTAATCAGCAAAATAATCTGCCCGAGGATCAAATTGGGGTCGTTCACCATGCTGTGATCGAAACGCAGCCCAGCCGACAACATCCCCGCCAGGCGACGCGCCAGCGACTCACCGCCGATCCAGATAATGCAAACGCCCACCAGCAAAATCAGCAGTGAGGTCAACTCCTTCGATCGGGGGACTTGCCCTTCCTCCCGCGCTTTTTCAAGTCGGTGGGGTGTGGGGGCTTCTGTTTTGTCGTCGTCGCTCTCTTCTGCCACTGCATACGCCTGCTGCCATTACGTTGCATCGATCATGCCAGAACACGCCGCAGTCAATAGGCGGAATAGCCCCCATAACGCCCTCTTTTTGTCTTGTTTGTCAGCAAGCGGATTTTCTCTGCCGGTCAGGCGTCTTATTTTCGGAATAAGGGAAGTGGGATCACATTTCATTGACATAAAATACAATGAGCATTTATATAAACCTGTATTACGGAGGTTAATTTCGCCTTCTGCCATCAAGATTAAAGAAGCCTTTAAAATATATTACCTGGTTTTCATTTCTTCAATTTATCTTTTCACCAGAGAAAAAATACTTTATTACAATATTTATGCACAGAAAGCAGGCAACACTGACGGTATAATAGTCTTCATTGATTCACAGAATATATTTTAAATTCACACATATAGATATAATTTAATATTGACCCCGTTTTCTATTTGCAATAAATTCACCCCATCTGAAACTGAACAATTTCATATCATGGATATCACCGTTAAGGAACTACAGTTATGAACGCAAGAGGACATATTATATCAGGCGCACTGCTGGCACTGGCGTCAACGGGAACCTTCGCCGCCGAAATGGATGCCGGTACGATTCACTTTACAGGACAAATTATCGAACCCAGTTGTGAGATTCAGGGTGATGATGGAACGAACAGCATCGTGCCATTAGGTACTTACCCCACCTCTCTTTTTTCCACTCCAGGAACTGAATCAACGCTTGCCCCCTTTTCCATTGTATTAGTGGATTGCCCACTTAAAAGCGATGGTCTGCCCGCCGTTCAGTTAACGTTTAACGGGACAACCGCCCTGACAGGTTCTTCGACATTACTGGATGTCAGTAAAATCACTACCGCCGGAGATACGGCGGCAACAGGGGTCGGTATTGCCGTTAGCCCGGAAAATAAAGACACGCAACTCATTACAATGGATGGTGGAGAAGGACAGGTGTTTATCGAATTACCCACTCTGACGGGCGATTCTGTTCAGGCGAATTTCAATGCCCGTTATAAATCATTCGCGCAAACCGTCACTGCGGGCCCGGCCGATGCGGATATGACCGTAAATATACTTTATCGTTAATAACCTGACTTTACTCATTGATAAAATCCATAGCATCTTCTGGCATTAACAGATTTATTTTAGGAAGGCGAATCTGATAATAGTCCGAAAATGGACCCGGACTATTATCTCCCCCGCTTTTATATGTCCACTTAATATAAGTTAAGGTTATGCGTACTGTATCTCAGGTTTTATTATGCCTCCCTGTAATATTAACATCATTTAGCCATGCCGCTGGAATTCAGGTTGGCCGCACGCGCATTATTTATGACGCAGGGAAAAAAGAGGTCGCCCTTCCGCTGGTCAATAAAGAGAAGGAACTGCCGTGGCTGATCCAGTCATGGTCCGATACCGGCGACGGTAAAACGCGTGGGCCTTTTATTGTCACGCCGCCACTGTTCCGTCTTAACCCGCAGAAAGAACAAAGCCTGCGTATTGCCTGGAATGGAACCGCGCTTCCCACAGACCGGGAATCCCTGTTCTACATGAATGTGCGCACAATTCCCGGTACGGCCAAAGAAGACGATGATAAAAACGTGTTGCGTCTGATTTACAAAACGCGTCTGAAATTGTTCTGGCGTCCGAAGGGCTTGCAAGGTACGCCCACCGAGACCTGCAAGAACCTGCATTTTGTTCGTCACGGCGAAATGTTAACGGTGGTCAATGAAGGCGCGTTTCACAGCATCTTTGACAGTCTGCTGCTCGGCAACACCAGACTTGAGAAAGCTGATATGGTCACTCCCAGGTCCAGCGTGCAAATCCCGGTGCCGAAAAGCGCCTCGGGAAACACCGTTAGCTGGCGTTGCATTACGGATTACGGCAACGCCTCTGACAAATATACCGTCACTCTGGCTCGGGATTAAACCACCTTATGGCTTTTGGCCCACCTCTTTTACGTCAGCGACTCACCCCGCTGGTGCGTTGCCTTGGCGGTATGTTGCTGGTCTCTTCCTGTGTCGCGAACGCGCGCGAGTATCGCTTTTCGCCTTCTGCGCTGGAGGGGAATATGCTGACGCAGCAGGATATCGATCTTTCCTTATTTTCTAAATCCAGTGCGCAATTGCCCGGCGTCTACGCTTCCCGGGTCATGATTAACGATGTGCGCCTGGATGATGCGGATATCACCTACCTCGGCACGCCTGGCGGCGAACTGACGCCGCAGCTCACGCCGGATATGCTAAGAAAATGGGGCGTGGCGGTCGATAAATATCCTGAATTAGCCGCACTCAATGCGGCGAAGCCACTGCCTGAACCGCTGAGCGCGTACATCCCACAGGCGCTGGCAACGCTCGATTTCTCCGTTATGACGCTGCGCCTTAGCATCCCGCAGGCCGCCATTGCCGGCACGGGTAAAGGCTATATTGATCCGTCACGCTGGGATGACGGCGTCCCCGTTGCCTTTGTCGACTACGCCTTTTCCGGTTCACAAAACCAGGACGACACGCAAAACAACACCACTAACCAGTACCTGAATATGCGCAGCGGCACCAATATCGGCGGCTGGCGGCTGCGCAATTACGCCACCTGGAGCGACACTGACGGCAGCCATCACTGGGAAACCATCAACACCTATTTGCAGCACGATATTGA
Source organism: Citrobacter sp. CK180 (assembly GCF_030333655.1). Classification (NCBI taxonomy): domain Bacteria; kingdom Pseudomonadati; phylum Pseudomonadota; class Gammaproteobacteria; order Enterobacterales; family Enterobacteriaceae; genus Citrobacter; species Citrobacter sp. CK180. Next base: position 88,666 of record NZ_JAOWFM010000043.1, read on the forward strand.
CGCCCTGAAAGCGCAGTTTACCGGGGGAGAAAGCAACACCCGGGGCGACGTTTTTGACAGTCTGCAATACCGTGGCGTCAATATCACCTCTGATGAAGAGATGCTGCCTTACAGCCAGCGCGGCTACGCGCCGGTGATTCGCGGCATCGCCAGCTCCAACGCCGAAGTGTCGGTACGTCAGAACGGTTATCTCATCTATCAGCAAAACGTCGCGCCCGGCGCATTTGAAATTAACGACCTTTATTCCACGACCAACAGCGGCGATCTGGAAGTCACGGTAAAAGAGGCCGATGGCACAGAGCGCCACTTTACCCAGCCTTATTCCAGCGTCGCCGTGATGCAGCGTCCTGGACATATGAAATATGAAGTTACCGCGGGTCGCTATCGCGCAGACAGCGGGAGCGAACGAAATGAACCGGACTTCGTGCAGGGTAGCCTCATTTATGGCCTGAACAATAGCGTCACGCTGTTCGGCGGCGTGACCGCCGCGCAGGATTATCAGGCGATGAACAGCGGGGCTGGCCTCTCCCTTGGCATCGTCGGGTCGCTTTCCGCCGATGTGACGCTGGCGAAAACCCGGCTTGATGATGACACTCAGCACACCGGCCAGTCTTATCGCCTGCTCTACTCCGGGAAAATTGACACCACGGAGACAAACTTTACGCTGGCCAGCTACCGCTACTCTACCCGTGGTTATTACAGTTTCGCCGACGCGAATCAAAAGTACGACGATCATGAAGATGATCTGCTGTTTCGCTTTAACAAACGCAACCGGATTCAGGCCAGCATAAGCCAGAACGTGTCCGGCGCCAGCCTTTACCTGAACGGTTATCAGCAGGATTACTGGGGCACCGCCTACAAAGAGCGCAGTATTTCGGCGGGCCTGAATACCACGATTAAAAATATCAGCATCCACCTTGCTTATACCTACAGCAAAAGCAACGGCGAAGAGAGCGACCAGATGATCGCCTTCGGCTTCAGCGTGCCGTTAAGTCAGTGGCTACCGGGGGCCTGGAGCAGCTATAACATCAGCAATAACAAGCATGGCTACACCCAGCAAAATATCGGGTTAAACGGTACGCTGCTGGACGATGAACGCCTGAATTACGCCTTCCAGCAGAGCCATTCCAACCATGACGGCGCAGACACCAGCAGCGTATACGGTAGCTATCGCTCACAATACGCCAACCTCAATGCGGGTTACTACACCTCCTCTGACGATACGCAGCGCTTGAGTTACGGCGTCAGCGGTGCGATTGTCGCCCATCCACACGGCGTCACGCTGGCTCAGCCTTTAGGCAGTCAGTTTGCTATCGTCAACGCCAACGGCGCATCGGGCGTACGCTTCCAAAACCAGCGCGGCATTCAGACTGACTGGCAAGGCAACGCCATCATCCCGTCATTAAGCCCCTATCAGGAAAACCGGATTCGCGTCGACACCAGCAGCCTGCCGGAGGACGTTGATACCAGTGAAACCGCCGTGACGGTGATTCCTTCGCGCAATGCCGCCGTTTCCGCCGCTTTTGATGCGCATGTCGGCTATCGCACGCTCATAAAATTAACCCGCCCGAATGGCATGACGGTGCCTTTTGGCGCGATGGCGACGGTCGACGCCCTCGCCATCAGCGGCATCGTGGATGATACGGGTACGCTTTACCTGGCCGGGGTCGCCGACGACGTTCAGTTAAGCGTCAAATGGGGAAATTCACAGGATCAACAATGCACAGCCCACATCACGCTGGATCGCGAACACCACGCGGTCAGCCCGACCGGCATCCATTACCTCAGCGCGACTTGTCAGCAGGAACCGCAAAATGTTAAGTAAAATGGGAAAATACGCACGTCTTTCATTGTCCGCAGCAGGTCTTTGCCTGATGGCGTCCGCAACAGCCCAGTCCGCAACCATTCTGCGTGACTGCTTTACCGCGCCACAGTATTACAGCGTCACGTTCAGCAACGAAATCAACGCAAACGACAACACGGCCAACAATATTGTTAAATTTGATGAGCATATTGTCGGGAACGGCGTTGAAATGGCGGCAAACTGCACATGCCCTGGCAATCTGTTTGAATCAACGGCAATAATGGAATTGACGCTGGCCGGAAGCCCGCTTAATGCCGGTATCGCCGGGTACGGTTATCTGACTGAAAACATAGATATTGATGTTGCAGGTTATAGCGATGCCGTTAATTCTCTGGACGGTACCGGCCTGATTCAGATCAACATTAACCAGTATCCGACGCCGGTGTCGTCGATGGGGAAAGTGATCGAGTCAATGAAACCCACCGAAGGTTCCGCTAGCGTCTGTAGCGACAGCACCCATCCTGGCACGCCCGCCCCCGCGAAGCGAACGTTCAGATGGAATGTTATCGCCGCCACGTTTTATATCAAAAAGCCCATTCTCGGTATCGAAGTCATTCCCCCAACGATACTCGTGCAAAACTACGCCTGTCTCTATTTTGGCTCAGGAAGCTGCGACGCTGGCAGCGCACAGCACGTATCAAATATCTGGCTGAGTGGCTCACTCTCTGCCCCGCTGAGCTGTACGATTAATGCCGGAAGCACCATTGAGGTTGATCTGGGGAAAATTGTGAGTAAACAGTTTGTCACCAGGGGTCAGCCTCCTGAAGGCTACGCCCTGAAAAACGTTGATATCTCTTACCACTGCGACGGCAACGCCGTGGGAAATACCGACAGAATCAAGCTAACGCTCAGCGCCGACCAGGGGGTTGTAGACAGCAGCGATCCCCTGATAGCCAAAATGCTCGGCAGAGACGACCTGGGAGTGAGAATCTTTAGTGAGGACAACCAAAATGTTGCGCTGGACGGCACCTTTGAATTTCCGGTGACGATGGATGAGCAAGGTAACGGCGCGGTACACATCAAAGCCGCACCGGTGAGCACGACCAGCGCAACGCCAGCGCCCGGCGAATTTGAGGGCAATGTGACGGTAAAAATGGATCTGCGCTAAACGTTCCTCAGGTTGTCTGCACAACCTGAGGATACCTTACCGCATCAGAACCCGAGGCTATCCAGCAGGTCATCCACCTGATCCTGGCTGGCGACAACGCCGGCTTTGGTGGTGTCGACCTGTGGGCCATTGAGCAGGCTTTCATTCTCGCGTTTCGGACGTGAATTTTGCTCAGGGATGTTTTCCAGCAATACCATCAGCAGCTGACGCTCAATCTCCTGGATCACATCCATCATGCGCTTGATAACCTGACCGGTGAGATCCTGGAAATCCTGCGCCATCATGATGTCCAGCAGTTGCGCATTGGTGAAGCTGGTATGCCCCGGCACATCACCGAGGAATTTACGCGTATCCGTAACCAGTTCGCGGGCGTCGGCGAGTTCAATCGGGTTTTCGAACCACTCATCCCAGCGTTTGGTCAGCGCTTTGGCGCCCTTCTCCATTTCATCCTGGTGTGGCTGAGAGGCTTCAACGCTGTTCAGCGCACGTTCCGCCGCCTGCGCCGTCATCTGTACAACATAGTCCAGACGATCGCGCGCATCAGGAATCGCTTCCGCCGCTTCTGCTATCGCCTGATCCAGCCCCAGTTCACGCAGGCTGTCACGCAGCATTCGGGTCAGACTGCCGATGCGCGCAATGATGTCCCCTGCTGAATGCTCATCAACAGGTTTAATTTGTGGTTGCATCATACTCAGACCCTCACATGCCCAGTTTCTCAAAGATTTTGTTGAGTTTCTCTTCCAGCGTCGCCGCAGTGAACGGTTTCACCACATAGCCGCTGGCACCCGCCTGCGCAGCCGCAATAATATTCTCTTTCTTCGCTTCTGCGGTCACCATCAGCACCGGCAATGACGCCATTGCGCCATCAGCGCGAATCGTTTTCAGCAGTTCCAGACCGTCCATGTTGGGCATGTTCCAGTCAGAAATTACGAAGTCAAAGCCGCTTGCCTGCAATTTGTTCAGTGCGTCAACGCCATCTTCGGCCTCTTCGACGTTATTGAAACCCAGCTCTTTTAGCAGGTTGCGCACGATGCGACGCATGGTGGAAAAGTCATCCACAACCAGAAATCTGAGCTCTTTGTCCGCCATAAAAAAATACTCCTCGTTAAATACGTATTGCCTGTCCGGCACTGATTTTCGCCAGCATCTGCTGGCTTACCTGGCTAAGATCGACCACTTCGCTCACGCCACCCATATTGATGGCCTCGCGCGGCATGCCGAACACCACACAACTTGCTTCGTTTTGCGCGATAGTCCAGGCGCCAGCCTGGTGCATCGCTAACATTCCGGCCGCGCCATCGTTGCCCATACCGGTAAGGATGACCCCTACCGCATTGCGCCCCGCATGTTTCGCGACCGAATGAAACAGCACATCCACTGACGGGCGATGGCGGTTAACCGGCGGCCCGTCATGAATTTTGATTTGATAGTTCGCCCCGCTGCGCGTCAGCTCCATATGCTTGTCGCCGGGGGCGATGTAGGCATGGCCTGGCAGCACGCGTTCGCCGTCTTCCGCCTCTTTCACGCTAATCTGGCAGAGCTTATTTAACCGCTCGGCAAACGAACGGGTAAAACCGGGCGGCATATGCTGGGTGATGATCACCGCCGGACTGGAAAGCGGCAGCGGTTGCAGCACATGACGTATGGCCTCGGTTCCCCCCGTCGAGGCACCAATCGCGATCAGTTTTTCAGAACTGAGCAGCGGCCCCGCTTTTAGCGTCACAGGCGCAGCCATCGGCTTATGCGCCGCCAGGCGAGCGCGTGACGCGGTGCGGACTTTCTCTGCGATCATCTCGCTGTACGCCAGCATCCCCTCGCGAATGCCCAACTGAGGCTTGGTGACAAAATCAATCGCCCCCAGTTCCAGCGCACGCAGTGTCACCTCTGAACCTTTCCCGGTCAGAGAGGAGACCATAACCACCGGCATCGGACGCAGGCGCATCAGTTTCTCAAGAAAATCGAGACCGTCCATGCGCGGCATTTCCACATCCAGCGTCAGCACATCGGGGTTATATTTTTTGATTAAATCCCTGGCAACCAGCGGATCGGGCGCCGTCGCCACCATTTCCATATCGCTATGGCTGTTAATAATTTCGGTCATGATTTGGCGCATCAGCGCTGAATCGTCAACCGACAACACCCTGATTTTACTCATGCTTTGTCCTTACTTAGCGCATACACCGTCTGTCCGCGCAGGCTAAAGTCGCGCACGAGGTTGCTAAAGTTTTCTGAGTGACCCGCAAACAGCAGTCCGTCAGGCTTAAGGAGTGGAACAAAACGACGCAGAATGTCCTGCTGCGTTGTTTTATCAAAATAGATCATGACGTTACGGCAAAATATCGCGTCGAATGGCCCGGGAACGTTGTACTGTTTATCCAGCAGGTTGAGGGTGGAAAACTCAACGTAATTAGCCAGTTCCTGTCGCACGCGCACCAGCCCTTCATGCGGGCCTGTACCGCGCATGAAATAACGCTGCAACTGTTGTGGCGACAGCGTTTTCAACTCGTCCTGACGGTAAATCCCGCTTCTCGCCTTTTCCAGCACTTCGGTGTCGATATCGCTGGCGAAAACTTTCCAGCGCCCCGGCGCCATCCCTAAGGCATCCGCCAGCGTAATGGCGATGCTGTAGGGTTCCTCTCCGGTAGAGGCCGCCGCGCTCCACACACGGTATTCCCCGTTGCGGCGACGCGCGTGATCCGCCAGTACCGGGAAGTGATGCGCTTCACGGAAGAAGGCCGTCAGGTTAGTGGTCAATGAGTTAATAAAAGCCTGCCACTCAGCGCTGTTCTGGTTGGCTTCCAGCATGCTGAGATAACGGCCGAAATCATCCAGCCCCAGCGTTCTCAGGCGACGGACCAGCCGGTTGTAAACCATATCCCGCTTGTGGTCCGCCAGCACGATTCCCGCGCGCTGGTAGATTAATTGACATATCCGACGAAAATGCGCGTCAGACAGCGCGAGGCGCTGTGTCATCTGTAACAATAATGACGTTTGCCCGGTGGGCAGCGATGATGTCATAGCGCCTTCTCAATCACATTCAGGATACAACGGGTACCGCTTGCGGCGGCGCCGACTCTTGTTGTGTTACGACTTGCTCTTCAAGCTTAAATACCGCGACACGGGCAGAGAGATGGTCTGCCTGGTTCGCTAACTGATCGGTGGCGGCGGCGGCTTCTTCGACAAGCGCGGCGTTTTGTTGCGTCACCTGATCCATCTGGCTGACGGCTTGCGCCACCTGCTCAATTCCTCTGCGCTGTTCATCGGAGGCCGAGGCGATTTCGCCCATAATGTCGTTCACCTGGGTTACCGAACTGACGATCTCCGTCATGGTATTCGCGGCGGTGTCCACTAATTGCGATCCCTGATGCACACGGTTTACGGACTCTTCAATCAATCCTTTAATCTCTTTGGCGGCCTGTGCGCTGCGGCTCGCCAGGTTACGCACTTCGCCTGCGACAACGGCAAAACCGCGCCCCTGCTCACCGGCCCGCGCCGCTTCGACCGCCGCATTCAGCGCCAGAATATTGGTCTGAAACGCAATGCTGTCGATAACGCCGATGATGTCGCCAATTTTCTGCGAACTGGCAGCAATATCCTGCATTGTGCTGGCCATACGCGAAGCCTGGTCGCCGCCTTTTTTCGCGGTATCCGCCGCGCTTTTCGCCAGACCGGAGGCCTGACGGGCGTTATCGGCATTCTGCCCGACCGTTGCCGTTAGCTGCTCCATACTGGCTGCGGTTTGCGCCAGCGACGCCGCCTGCTGTTCGGTACGCGACGACAGATCGTTATTGCCCATCGCGATTTCCGAAATGCCGGTATGCATCGCTAAACTGCCCTGCCGCACGTCGCTGACCGTTTCGCGCAGCGCCTGCTGCATGGCCTTCAGGCTGGCGAAAATAGCGGAAATCTCGTTGCGCCCATACACGGCGATCGGCCGCGCCAGGTTTCCGTCCGCAATGCTGTCAAAATGGCTGCCGATAATCGCCAACGGCTGAACAATCATTTTGCGTGACCAGAACAGCGCCCCGGTGGTTAACAACGCGGCGACGATCACCATCGTGATAAAAATGATCGCCGAGCGGTGATAATTGTCTTTTCCCTGTTCGCTGGCCGTCTCCAGAACATGGTTGATATTCTGCTGCCAGGTAGTGACGTTGGCGTCAAAGGCGTCCTGCGATGCCTGTACCGGCGCGGTCAGAAAATCCGACAGCTGGTTGCTTTCAAGCCAGGTGGCCTGATGCTCCAGATCGCTATACCACTGCGTATAACTTTTTTCCGTGGCGGCCTGTAACGCTTTCCCCTCTTCCGTACTCGCCTCTGTCGCCATAAAACCTTTAAACACAACGCCGGACTGCGCCAGGCTTTCCCGGGCGGTGATCATCAGCTGTTTGATATCCTCGGGTGGATAGCTCAGCGCGGTTAACGTTCCGGCTTTATTCAGCGCGGTACTGGCCTGTAATAAAACGGCGCGTGTTTGCGCCAATGCTGCGCGTTGCTGATTACTCTGCTCAACCTGGTTCAGACTCTGAAAACCATCGCGAAATGCCCAAAATGACAAGCCATTACTGCCAATCTGCAAAACACCGCAGAGGATCAAGATTAAAAACAGCGTGGTCGAGATTCGAATACGATTAAACATCAACGCTCCCATTAGGCGGCAAAGGCCACGATTAAAAGACGATCAAAATGTTTCCCAGTGAGTATCTTGTTCAGTTGCAAGCTGGCGCGGTTGCGCTGTACGCGGCGCCGCTGCGGTTGTATTCAGGTCTGTTTTTACAGTTAATGGACGAGATGCCAGACGAAACGCGGATACCGCCATCGTTAAACGGCTGGCCTGCTCTTCCAGCGCGGCCGCTGCGGCCGCCGACTCCTGCACCAGCGAGGCGTTCTGCTGCGTGACGCGATCCATCTCAGAGACGGCCAGCGCCACCTGATCGATCCCGCGGCTTTGCTCATCGGAAGCCGACGCGATTTCACCCATGATGTCCGTCACGCGGGTCACGGCGTTGACAATGTCTCTCATCGTTTCACCGGCGCTTTCCACCAGCACGGAGCCGGTATCCACCCGCGAAACGGAATCTTCAATGAGCGCTTTGATCTCTTTCGCCGCCTGCGCGCTGCGGCTCGCCAGGTTACGCACTTCCCCTGCCACCACCGCAAACCCGCGCCCTTGCTCACCGGCGCGCGCGGCTTCAACCGCAGCGTTCAGCGCCAGAATATTGGTCTGGAATGCAATGCCGTCGATAACGCTGATGATGTCGGCGATTTTCTTCGAGCTGTCGGCAATTTCATGCATGGTGTTGACCACGCCATCCACCACTTTCCCACCGTGTTGCGCAGTGTCGGAGGCGCTTTGCGCCAGGTGCGACGCCTGACGGGCGTTGTCGGCGTTCTGTTTCACCGTCGCGGTGAGCTGTTCCATGCTGGCAGCCGTCTCTTCCAGCGCCGACGCCTGCTGCTCGGTGCGGGAGGAAAGATCGGTGTTGCCCGTAGCGATTTCGCTGGTACCGGAATAGATGGCGTCAGACCCTTCACGTACCTGAGTCACCGTCTCTATCAGCGAACGCTGCATATGATCAACGGTTCCCGCCAGTTCGCCGATCTCATTGCGCCCGGAGACGGTCAGCGTATTGGTCAAGTTGCCGCTGGCGATATCACGAATATGGGCAATCACTCGCGCCAGCGGATTCAGCAAGGTATGACGAATGCCGTACCACACCACAACCAGAATCAGCACCAGGACAACGGGCAGAATACCCAATTGCCACTGAGCAAAATGGTAGTCACGCGCGCTCTCATCAAACGCCTTGCTGTACAGTTTTTCGCTCACGCCAGCATATTTGCCCAGCGCTTCGCCAAGTGCGTTCTGCATCCCCTGGGTTGGCTGCGCGAAGTAGGCATCCATGTTGCCGTTTTCGAGGAACTGAACCAGTTCCGCCAGCGCCGCATGGTATTGCTGGTATTTTTCATCCACATTGCCGCTGGCTTCCGCCATCTCCGGCAGCGGATTGATATTTTTGAAGTTGGCATAATGCGTTGCCGCCTGCTCCAGCGTGCTTTTGGCGTTTTTCAGCAGGTCGTTTTTCGCGCTGCTCTGCTGATTAGAGGCATCCATCATCATGCGGGCCGAAGAACGGCTCAGGTTAATACGCGTTTGCAGCATGAGATCCCATGTCGAGGTCAGTTCGCTCTGCTGCTGGCGTAAATCATTTGAAATAACAAAACTTTGCTGGTTCTGCTGTAATGACGAAAACAACAGACCACCGGAAACAAGCTGTAGCAGTGCGAAAACCCCCAGCACCATCATCAGCATTGTGACAACGCGGATACGGTTAAACATAAGGCACCTTCCTGAAAACGAGTTATCAACGTTATCGGCACCAGAGAAGAGAACTTTACATTTGCGAAAAGGAAATAGAAGCAGGAAGCGCCGATCGGCAGATCGCGGCTGGCGGTTTTGGGGCGGCAACCAGACATTGACAGAAAAACATCATTATTATCATTATATTAACATTCATCACCTTCCTGGACAGTTTGCATTTTGCCGACAAAAACGATTCTTATGTGACTCTGATCACATAAGCACAGCCGTCAGAACACAACAAAATGAATAAATAATAAAAAATAGTTGTATCCCCCTGCGCTTTAATTCAATTTATATGATGAATATTTCAGTGCGACTCAATAAATAAAACAAAAGCGTTACTGACAACAACATGTTAAATCCAGCCAGAGGGCTTTTCAGTGGCAAGTGCAAACAAACTCACGTTATTTATCGTGATCTTCATGCTGGCAGGCATCCTGTCAGGCGCGGTGATTCACTCTTACGCGTCACAGGAGGCGATCGCCGCCTGGTCTGATAACATCACGCTCCTCACCGATATTTTCTTACGGCTCATTAAAATGGTGATTGCTCCGCTGGTCTTCAGCACGCTGACCGTGGGCATCATGCGTCTGGGCGAAACCGCCACTATCGGCCGCGTTGGCGGTAAAGCGATGGTCTGGTTTATCAGTTCTTCCGTGTTGTCCATTCTGGTGGGGCTGTTTATCGTGATGATTGAGCATCCGGGCAGCGGTCTGAATCTGGCAATTCCGGCAGAATCGGTCGACACCGGACTTGCGGTGGGCGGCATGAGCTTAAAAGGATTCCTGTCGCACACCATTCCGACCAGCATTGCCGGGGCGATGGCCAATAACGAAATTTTGCAGATCGTCGTGTTTTCCATGTTCTTCGGTATTGGCGGCGCGTCGCTTGGCGAGAAATTCAACGCGCCGCTGGTCGCCGCCCTGGATGTGGTTTCACATATTATGCTGAAGGTGACCGGCTACGTGATGTACGTTGCGCCGTTGGCCATTTTTGCCGCGATCTCCTCGGTGATCGCCACCCAGGGGCTGGGGATTCTGCTTAACTACGCGTCGTTTATCGGCGGCTACTATGTGGCGATTCTGCTGACCTGCCTGGTGCTGCTGGCCGTGGGCTATATGGTGCTGAAAAAAGAGGTGTTCCGGTTAGTCAGCATGTTGAAAGATCCGGTGCTGGTCGCCTTTACTACCAGCAGCTCTGAAGCCGCTTACCCGAAAACGCTGGAACAACTGACGAAGTTTGGCTGCTCACGTAACATCGTGTCGTTTGTGCTGCCTATTGGTTACTCCTTTAACCTCGTCGGCTCAATGGTGTACTGCTCTTTCGCGTCGATGTTTATCGCGCAGGCTTATAATATTCATCTCTCTTTTGCGGAAATTACGGTGCTGATGCTGACGCTGATGCTGGCGTCAAAAGGAATTGCAGGCGTGCCGCGTTCTGCGCTGGTGGTGCTGGCCGCCACGATTCCGAGCTTCAATATTCCGGTGGCGGGCATTTTGTTGCTGATGGGGATTGACCATTTTCTTGATATGGGACGTTCCGCCATTAACGTGTTAGGAAACGGGATTGCCACCGCGATGCTGGCGCAGAATGAAGGTTTGCTGGAAGAGGACGCGGAAGAACGCGTTCCGCAGCAGTTAGTGGGGTAATGTATTTGCCGGATGGCGGTGTAAACACCTTATCCGGCCTACATACGGCGATGAGTCATGTGTAGGCCGGATAAGCAAAGCGCCATCCGGCACGGGCAGTCAACGGTTATGCAACGTGGGAAGCGGCGATATCAAGCAGCGCCATCTCATCGCTGTTCAGCAGTTTCTCAATGTTCACCAGGATCAACATACGTTCGCCAAGCGCGCCCAGACCGGTCAGATATTCCGTAGACAGGGTAACGGCAAACTCCGGCGCCGGGCGAATTTGCTCCGCCGTCAGCGACAGCACGTCAGACACGCCGTCCACCACAATCCCTACCACGCGTTGTCCCAGATTCAACACGATGACCACCGTGTTATCGTTATACTCAACGTCGCCCTGGCAGAACTTCACGCGCAGATCGACAATCGGCACAATCACGCCGCGCAGGTTCGTCACCCCTTTAATAAAAGAAGGCGTGTTGGCGATGCGCGTGACCTGATCGTAGCCACGGATCTCCTGCACTTTCAGGATGTCGATACCGTACTCTTCATCTCCCAGTGTAAATACCAGGAATTCCTGACCTGACGGCTCGCCGGCCAGTTTGGTTACATTACTCATACCGGTCATATAATTACCTTTCTCACTCAATCAGGCGGCTGTGATCGCCATACGTTGTTCACGGTTTAAACCCTGCAATGCGGAGACATCAACGATCAGCGCCACGCTGCCGTCGCCCAGAATCGTCGCCGCAGAAATGCCAGGCACCTTGCGATAGTTGCTTTCCAGGTTTTTCACTACCACCTGGTGCTGTCCAATAAGCTGATCAACCAGCAGTGCGTAACGGCGACCGCCGCTTTGCAGGATCACCACAATGCCCTGCGTAGCTTCAGTTTTGGCGCCAACGACATCAAAGACTTTCCACAGTTCCACCAGCGGCAGATACTCGCCGCGCACTTCCAGTACGCGCTCGCCTCCGGCCAGCGGGTGCAGATCGTCTTCACGCGGTTGCAGCGATTCCATTACCGCATTCAGCGGCAGAATGAACACTTCGCCCGCCACGCGGACGGACATCCCGTCCAGAATAGCCAGCGTCAGCGGCAGCAGAATGCGAATGGTGGTGCCCGTCCCCTGCTTCGACTGGATTTCAACGTGGCCGCCCATCTCCTGGATGTTACGTTTCACCACATCCATGCCCACGCCGCGACCGGAAACATCCGTCACCTGCTCGGCGGTGGAGAAGCCCGGCGCAAAAATCAACATGCCCACTTCTTCATCGGTCATGTTTTCGTTGACCGCCATCCCCTGAGAGACAGCTTTCGCCAGAATGCGCTCGCGGTTCAGCCCCGCGCCGTCATCGGTCACTTCAATGCAGATATTGCCGCCCTGGTGTTCAGCGGAGAGGATCAGATTACCGATCGCATTCTTCCCGGCTTCAAGGCGTGTTTCCGGCATCTCGATACCGTGATCGAGGCTGTTGCGCACCAGGTGGGTTAATGGATCGATAATGCGTTCAATCAGACTTTTATCCAGTTCCGTCGAGCTGCCGACGAGGGTCAGTTCGACCTGTTTGCCCAGTTTACCCGCCAGGTCGCGCACCAGACGCGGGAAGCGGCTGAAGACGTACTCCATCGGCATCATACGAATCGACATCACCGACTCTTGCAGATCGCGGGCGTTACGTTGTAACTGACCCATGCTGGTGATGAGATCGCCATGATTAACCGGGTCCAGTTCATTAGAACGCTGGGCCAGCATTGACTGAGTAATCACCAGTTCGCCGACCAGGTTGATCAACTGGTCTACTTTCTCAACCGCCACGCGAATACTGGTTGACTCTCGCTCGCGGGCCGGCTTTTCACGCTCAGCGCGCCCGGACTGCGGTTCGCTGGCGGCGGCTTTGGCAACAGGAACCACTGCGGTCGGTTGCGGCGTAGTTGCCACAGCAACAGGCTCTTCGACCTGCGCGACCGGGGCTGAGGAGACCGTCTCAAAGGCTATCTGATCGGCTTCAATCACAAAGCAGAGCACCGCAATGATGTCATCTTCCGCGATCGTGCCGTCGAGGGTCGCGGACAGCGAATCCTCGCCTTTCACCACATCCGTTAAGGTGGCCAGGTTGCCCAACTCTTCTTCAAGCAGATCGACTTCATTGGCTTTCAGGCGCGAAAGAACCACGCGCAGTTTGCTCTCTTCCGCGCTGTTTTCCTGTGCGACTGCCTCTTCCTGTATCGCCGTACCGTCGACGACGCTCAGTTTGGCAGCGTTAACCACCGCCGGAGCGGTTTCCCCTTTCGCCTCGAGCGCTAACTGACGTAACGCGTTGCAGATATATTCGAAGCTTGCGGCATCCGGCTCTTCCGAGCTTTTATAGGCGTCGAGCTGTTCCTGCATAATATCTTTCGTTTCCAAAAACAGGTTGATAATGTCGGTATTGAGCTGCATCTCACCGCGCCGGGCTTCATCCAGCAGGTTTTCCATCAAGTGGGTTGTTTCCTGCAAAACGGTAAAGCCGAAAGTACCTGCGCCGCCTTTAATGGAGTGCGCCGCACGAAAAATGGCATTCAGTTGCTCAGAGTCCGGGGCTTCAGGCGCCAAATCAAGCAGGTGCTGCTCCATGTCAGCCAACAGCTCGTCAGCTTCATCAAAAAATGTCTGATAAAAATCGCTAATATCCATGCTCACGCTATCACCTCGGATTGGCTGGTGGCGATGTGGGAACGCTTACCGGCGGGAGTGCCGCTGGCTGTTGTAAGACACTTACCGGCTCATTCTGGCTTTCAGCGTTTTCATGCAAAATGGCCTCTTCTGCCTGCTTGTTCAACACCAGCAGACTTATACGGCGGTTGATGGCGTCATCAGGACCGCGATCGCTCAGACGCATCGTGGCGGCCATGCCTACCACCCGTAATACTTTTCCATCATCCAGACCGCCAACCACCAGCTCGCGACGCGAGGCATTGGCGCGGTCGGCCGACAATTCCCAGTTGCTGTATCCCCGTTCGCCGCTGGCGTACGGGAAATCATCCGTATGACCGGAAAGGCTGATGCGGTTAGGAATACCGTTCAACACCGGCGCAATACCACGCAGAATGTCACGCATGTAAGGTTCAACCTCCGCGCTGCCCGTCTTAAACATCGGGCGATTCTGGCTGTCGATAATCTGAATGCGCAGCCCTTCCTGAACCAGGTCAATCTTCAGGTGCGGCCGCAATGCGCGCAGTTTGGGATCGGACTCAATCAGCTGATCCAGGTCGCCGCGCAATTTGCTCAGACGGCTCTGCTCCATACGCTTTTTCAGTTCATCAATATTGGGTTGCTTGTTCACTTCACCCTGCTGCTGGGTGTAGTCCTCGCCGCCGCCGGGGATCGGACTTTCACTGTTCGCGATGCGATGTCCGCCCGTTATCGCTGTCGCCAGCGGCGTACGGAAATATTCGGCAATTTGAATCAATTCTTTAGGACTGGAGATAGAAATCAGCCACATGACGAGGAAAAAAGCCATCATCGCCGTCATAAAGTCGGCATAAGCAATTTTCCAGGAGCCATGCGCCCCGCCGTGACCCTTATGTTTCCGCCGTTTTACGACGATAATTGGATGGGGCTGATTCTTCATGCTTCCTCGGTCGTCGTCTGCTGCTGGTTCGGGTTTCTCACTGCGCGTACGTGCTCTTCCAGTTCAATGAACGAAGGACGTTCGCTGGAATACAATGTTTTACGACCAAATTCGACGGCGATCGGCGGCGCATAACCGTTCAGGTTAGAAAGCAGTGTGATTTTTACGCACTGCATCATTTTGGTGGTTTCAGCGCTCTTTTGACGCAGCACGCTGGCGAGTGGCGAGATAAACCCATAGGCCAATAAAATCCCGAGGAATGTCCCCACCATCGCATGGGCGATCAGCGCCCCCAGTTCAGCCGCCGGACGATCGGCGGAAGCCAGCGCATGGACAACCCCCATGACCGCCGCAACGATACCAAATGCCGGTAATGAATCGCCCATCAGCGCCAGGCTGTTGGCAGGAACTTCCGCCTCGCTTTCGTGGGTTTCAATTTCCTCATCCATCAGCGCCTCAATTTCAAAGGTATTCATGTTGCCGCTGATGATCAGGCGCAGATAATCGACGATAAAATCAAGCATGACCGCGTCGGCCAGAATACGCGGATAGCTGGCAAAAATTTCACTCTCTTTCGGGTTTTCAATGTCACGTTCCAGCGAGAACATCCCCTGCTGGCGCGATTTGGCCATCAGGCGATAGAGCAACGCCAGCAAATCCATGTACATCGCTTTTGTGTATTTCGAACGACGAAACAGTAACGGGATCGCCTTTAACGTCCCTTTGATCGCTTTGCCGTTGTTACCGACAATGAATGCCCCGATCCCCGCACCACCGATGATGACGAATTCAGCCGGTTGATAGAGTGCTCCAAGGTGTCCGCCGGTCATCATGTAACCACCGAAAACTGTACCGAGAACTACCAGGTAACCTAATAAGATAAGCACGACATCATCCTTCCGCTGTTGACTAAAACAGGATGTACAGTCGGGCGAATAACACGTCGGCAAGGCAAAAAAAAGCAGCGGTAATTACTTACCGCTGCTGGAGTGTTTGTCCACACCGTATCGGTTAAACAGCCTGTTCGATCTGTTCATCCAGCAGTTGTGGAATAATATCGGCAGCATTTTGGGAAAGTTTACGTCTTTTTACTGCGCGGGACGGCGGCTGGCACAAACTACAGGCAAAACTCCCCGCAGGCTGATGCGCATGGGTAATAAAATTCCCGCCACAGCAATTACAGGTCGATAATTCAAGCAGCCCGCTTTCCACGAAACGCACCAGCGTCCATGCGCGCGTTAACGCCAACAATGGCCCGTCTTCCGCCTGCGGGCACTGTTCCAGATACAGACGGTACGCTTTAATGACCGCATCCACACCGCTGCACAGACCGGTTTTGAGTAAGAACTGCCAGGCGTTGCAAAACATGGAGGCATGAATGTTTTGCTCCCATGTCATAAACCAGTCCGTTGAAAAAGGAAGCATACCTTTTGGCGGAGGACTGCCGCGTAACTCTTTGTATAATTTGATGAGGCGACCACGACTTAACTGCGTTTCGCTTTCCAGCATTTGCAAACGGGCGCCCAAAGAGATCAATTCCATCGCTAACTGGATATCGCGAGCTTCCTGAACAATGCTTTTTTCACTCATCATCAAGCCCTTTTCTTACGCGCCGCATCATCGGCCTGATTCACATCGTGTAACAGGCGTGTTGAAAGCATGATACCGGTATGAATTTGCTGAAGATCGTCAACGCGAGAATCCTGGGTCAGCTGGGTAACTGTCTGGTGGTTGTCAAAACGGAAATGACATACCAGCTGGTTCGTTTCGGCCAGTTTAACCATTTGTGGAAGAGTCAGAGTACCCAACGTGTTCGCCATCTCTTCACTGATACCAAGGCGGAACATCGCGGATGCTTTGTCCTGAACGATCAGACGCTGTGCAAGGAGTAAATATGACAGATTGATGTCATAAATGTGTTTCAGCAACTCGGATGTATGCATTGTTCCCATCCAGAATAACCAACTTTATTTTTATGCGGTGTAACCGCACCCCGTGATGTCGCCGGGAATCCCCGGTAAAAAAAGCAAAAAGGTCAAATGCATAGCCACGCCCAGGCACCGATGCATACAGTAAAACCCCCCTTAATGGGGTGTCAGGTTTTTACACGTTTACATGATTTATTACAAAATGCCTAAGATTTTTCCTAATTCGACGCAACTCTACTCGTCAGCACGAACACATACAACGGAGCCGGGCTGCGAATTTGAGAAATATGTGACCCAGATCACATAAATCATCCAAATACTTAACATAAATCCATCAGTTGAACTTTTATTTTGATTATTTTTTAGCCTTTCGTTCAGTTTTTCTATTCCAGATACACGAATATGTGCGTAAATAATCACTCATGCGTTATGTTTAGCACCGTTAAAATAACATCTGAAAATATCCCCCTTCCTGAATATTCCTGCCGGGGACATAAAATAATTTAATCGTTTCTAAACAACCACTTAAATATTAAGCAGGGTTAACCAATAGACGGTATCTATGATGCATAACAAGTTAATTTTTGTTACATCGTAATTAACATTTTGTTTTCATAATTGGTCGATTTAAGTTAAAGCGCGTAATAACGTTTACAATGTGCGTTATGCCACTATTCCATTTATAAGAATAATTAATGAATTATTATGATAACCTTCACACTATCGTCACAGGAAAACATTGCAGAATTCGACTAAACAGAGTAAAGCTGAAGAAGAAACCTCATATTCTTGCAATAAGGAGCGAGTTATGAGCTATACGCATATTCTTGTCGCCGTCGCCGTTACCCCCGAAAGTCAGCAGCTGTTAGCGAAAGCTGTCTCCATTGCTCGTCCCGTCAATGCCCGCATTAGCCTGATTACCCTCGCCTCTGATCCCGAGCTGTATAATCAATTCGCCGCCCCCATGCTGGAAGATTTGCGGGAGGTGATGCATGAAGAGACGCAGGATTTTCTCGACAAACTGAGTGCGAAGGCAGACTACCCGATTGAACAAACATTCATTACTTACGGGGAGTTAAGCGCGCATATTCTGGATGTGTGTCGTAAGCAGCAGGTGGATTTGGTCATTTGCGGCAATCATAATCACAGCTTCTTTTCGCGAGCGTCCTGCTCAGCGAAAAGTGTCGTTAGCGCCAGTGAAGTTGATGTATTGCTGGTTCCGCTTGCCGGTGATTAGCGGGCGTCAGGCAAGCTTTGGGAAGGTGGC
Source organism: Citrobacter sp. CK180 (assembly GCF_030333655.1). NCBI lineage: Bacteria > Pseudomonadati > Pseudomonadota > Gammaproteobacteria > Enterobacterales > Enterobacteriaceae > Citrobacter > Citrobacter sp. CK180. Next base: position 106,442 of record NZ_JAOWFM010000043.1, read on the forward strand.
GACCTTATTGCGATGCAGCGTTTCTGCGCTACGTGGCGCGACATCCTTTAGGTCGCGAATAAACCGTTGCTGCCAGTGATTAATATCATTTTTAATAATCGTCTCAAGCATTTCCGCGTGGCGTGAAATGCGTTCGGCAAGCGGCATGGTCAACGCGCGGTGGAGCGCTACGGCCACATCATCCCGATCATAAGGGTTAACAATGAGCGCGGACGTCAACTCATTTGCCGCACCGGCAAACTGCGACAAAACGAGAACGCCGGGATTTGCCGGGTCCTGCGCGGCGACAAACTCTTTCGCGACCAGATTCATGCCATCCCGCAGCGGGGTCACTAACCCGACATCCGAGTAGCGGAACACCTTCATCAGCAGCTTGCGATCAAAGTGCTGGTTAAGATAGTAGAGCGGTGTCCAGCCAAGCTGTCCATATTTACCGTTGATACGCCCTGCTTCCGTCTCCAGTTGGTGGCGGATATCCTGATAAGCCTGCACTTCACCGCGCGAGGTCGGCGCTATTTGCGTATAGCGAATTTTCCCGTGGTGCTGGGGGTATTTCTCCAGCAGCGCTTCATACGCCTGGAAACGCTCCGGTAATCCTTTGGAGTAATCCAGACGCTCGACGGAAAAAATGTTTTGCACATTTTTCAGCTCCGCTTTTAGCTGCGCCAGTTTCGGCGGTAACGGCCCGGAAGCCTGTTGTGCGATCTCGTCAGGTTCAATGCCAATAGGATAGACCTCAGTGCGGAAGGATTTCCCCCATGCCGAATGGCTCTTACTGCCGCGCGTGGTTACTCTGGTCTGACTTGACAGACTGTCCAGAAACGCCAGGCGGTCGTTTTCCGTCTGGAATCCCAGTAAGTCAAAATCACACAGTTGTTCCAGCAGCGTATCATGCGGCGGCAAAGCATTGAAAATTTCCGGCGTCGGGAAAGGGATATGCAAGAAAAAGCCGATGCGATTATTCACGCCCCGCTTGCGCAATTCACTGGCAAACGGCAATAAATGATAGTCATGAACCCAGATAATATCGTCATCTTTCAGTAAGGGCAGCAGCTTATCCGCCAGCAGCGCATTCACCCGTGAATACCCTTCCCACGCGGGGCGCTGGAACTGCACCAGATCGAGTCGATAATGGAAGGCAGGCCATAAGACCGCATTCGAAAACTGGCAATAATATTCCTCGTAGTCCTGCTCGCTCAGATTAAAAGACGCCCAGGTCATATTGCCTCGTGTGACCTTTTTTAACGGCTTATCCTCGTTGCCCGTCTCGCCACTCCAGCCGAACCACAATCCGCCCGCCGCTTTCAATGCGCCCAGTACGCCAACTGCCAGGCCACCCGCGCCGCCTTTATTATCCGGGGGAGCAATTCGATTAGATACTACGACTAAACGACCCATAGCCATCTCTCCTGTCATTCATTAATTTTTTTTCTTGTTGTGGATTGTTAATTTCTTCCAGCCAGCGCCAGACCTCAGGAACGCCTGCCAGACGTCCTGTTGCCCGGGTCGCCCCGGCACCCACTTTGACTGAAATCCCTCCCAAATTATTGACGACGTCAAAGCCCGCCTCATCCGTCAAGTCATCGCCCACAAAGACAGGGATACGCCCTGCAAATGGCGCTTCTTGCATAAACGCGGCAATGGCCTCCCCTTTGTTCGCGCCTTTCGGTTTAATCTCCACCACGCATTTACCCGGCTGAAGCGCAAGCTGTGGCCATTTCTGCGTAATGTGCTGCGCCAGCGCCAGCAACGTCGCCTCATGCTGCGGCGCCTGCCGGTAATGCAGCGCAAAGGCCATGCCTTTCGCTTCCAGTTCCGCCCCTGGAAGATTTCCCAGCGCGGCGTGCAGCTGCGCGCTGACATCGCGTGCTATCGCCTGCGGAAGGCGCACGATATGGGTATTACCATTGATGTCACGGCGTTCCGCCCCATGCACCCCGGCGAGGGGAAAGCAAAAGGGGGCTGAGAGCGCATCAAGTTCAGCCATTGAGCGCCCTGAAATCAATGCCAGCGCCCCTGCGTTATGCGTCGAGAGGCGGTGTAACAGCTGGAGAATATTGTGCGGCACCACCACCTGATCCGGGTGTGGTTTAATCTCCGCCAGCGTCCCATCAAGATCGAAAAAATAAGCATAGTTTGCGGACAGTTCGGGGGATACGGTTAACGGTTCTGCCACCCTGTTCTCCTCCTTAATCATCGTTTTTGAGGCGCGCGGATCGGCCCCATTAGCCATGTAAGTATAGACAGTGTGACGCTGCTCGCCATTTAGAAAGACAATAGCCAGCCGGGGTAGCGGCTGGCTATTGGGAGGAGCTAAACTAAATAGTTACGGTTTATTTCATTAAACGGTGCGCTTCGCCTTTTGTTTGTAACGGTCGAAGATTACCGCTGCCAGCAGGATTAAGCCGCGCACGACGTACTGTGCAAAGGGGGAAATGTTCAGCAGGTTCATGGCGTTTTCCACCGTCCCCAGGATCAACACCCCCGCGACCACATATGAGATTTTTCCGATGCCTCCCTTGAGGGAGACACCGCCTAATACGCAGGCTGAAATCACAATCAGTTCATAACCAATGGAGGTCATTGGCTGGCCGCTGGTCATACGCGACGCCAGGATAATCCCCGCCGCCGCCGACACCAGCCCGGAGAGAACGAAGATAATGATCTTCGTGCGTACTACCGGCACCCCGGCCAGACGCGCCGCTTCTTCATTCCCGCCAATCGCCAGCGTATTGCGGCCAAACGTGGTTTTATTCAGCAATAAACCAAAGATAACCAGGCACCCTACCGTTAACCAGATCGGCGCAGGCAGCCCAAACCAGTTGGCATACCCGAGGGTGAAGAAGCGCTCATCTTCAATCCCTACCGCTTTACCGTCAGAGATGATATAGGCCAGACCACGGACAATCTGCATCGTGGCGAGCGTGGTAATCAGGGCGTTGATCTTTAAACGCGCGATAACAAAACCGTTCACCAGTCCGCAGAGTATGCCCAGCAGCAGCCCGGCCGCCACGCCAATCCACAGGCTTTCGGTCATATTGATGACCACCGCGGTGGTGACGCCGGCACAGGCAATCACCGAGGCGACGGAGAGGTCAAAATCGCCGGACGCCAGACAAAACAGCATCCCGCACGCCACCATACCCGACATCGAAATCGCCAGCCCCAGCCCCTTCATGTTGATGAACGTGGCAAAGTTAGGCACAAAGATCGCACACGCCAGGAACAGGACGGCGAACACCACCAGCATGCCGTATTGATCCCAGATACGCCCGAAGCTAAACGGCGACTTAGGTGCGCCAGAACCGGATGTAGTTACAGAAGACATCTTACTCTCCTTTACTCAGGCGACAGCCTGGCTGACTTTAGGCATAGCAAGGCTCAGGGCCTGCCGTTCATCCGCCTGTTCGTGAAGTAATTCACCGGCGATCTCACCTTCACGCATCACCACAATACGGTCGGCAACACCAAGAACTTCCGGCAGATCGCTGGAGGCAAACAGCACGGCCACACCGCGCGCCGCCAGAGCGTAAATAACGTTGTAGATCTCGTGTTTTGCGCCGACATCAATACCGCGCGTCGGCTCATCAAGCAAAATGACCTTCATCTCTTCCGATAACCAGCGTCCCAGAATCGCCTTCTGTTGATTCCCCCCGGAGAGATTCATAATGAGTTGCTCAGCACCTGGCGTTTTTATATTGAGGGAGCGAATATGGTGTTCGGCATTGCTCTCTTCCCAACCGTTATTGATCAGGCACCCGCCCAGCACATGCTTACGCCGGGCGCTGATGTTGATATTGTCGCGAACCGAATGCACAGGAATGATCCCCTCCGCTTTGCGATCTTCCGGGCACAGCATCATGCCTGCCGCAATCGCGTGCGCCGGTTTGCGGATATCAATGGGCTGCTCATCAATGAACACCTGCCCTCCGGTGATGCGCGTTCCGCCGAACAGCCCTTTCATTAATTCACTGCGCCCGGCGCCAACCAGACCAAACAGGCCGACAATTTCGCCGCTGCGTACGGATAAGCTGACAGGCGCGCGAACGCCCGGCGCTTTCACCTCTTGCAGCCGCAGCCGCTCTGCGCCACAGGCGCGAGGCTGCCAGCCGTAGATATCGCCGAGATCGCGCCCAACCATCGCCTGAACCAGCGCGTCATGGTTAACCTGCTGCATATCGGTAAACGTTTTAACGTAGCGGCCATCTTTAAACACGGTAATGGCATCGCTCAGTGCAAAGATCTCTTCCATACGGTGCGACACATACAGAATGACGCGCCCTTCTTTGCGCAGTTCGCGAATTACCCGGAACAGGTTCTCGATCTCCCTGGCGGAGAGCGAGCTGGTCGGTTCATCGAAAGCGATAATTTTGGCGTTACGCGCTAACGCTTTCGCAATCTCCACCATTTGCCACTGGCCAATCGAGAGGTATTTCAGCGGGGTATCCGGGGAGATATCCATCCCCAGATGTTGTAACTGAAGGCCGGCTTCGTAGTTGAGCAGCGTCCGGTTAACAATCCCCCCTTTATGCGGGAGCTGGCCGAGATAGATATTCTCCGCAACGGTCATTTCCGGCACGAGGTGCAGTTCCTGGTAAATAATGGCGACACCGGCATTCAGTGCAGCCGTGGTGTCGGCAAAGGTCATCTCTTGCCCACGGATCGCCAGCGATCCCGTGGTTGGCGCATAGTTGCCGCTGAGAATTTTTAAGAGTGTGGACTTCCCGGCGCCATTTTCGCCCATCAGCGCATGCACCTGACCGGCATAACAGTCAAAACTGATATCCGTCAGCGCCTTAACGCCAGGGAACGTTTTCCCGATGCCGCGAAATGAGAGATATGGGGTGGGCTGTTGCATAACGTCTCCGTGAGTCAGGATTTTGCCGGATGACGGCGTTGCCTTATCCGGCCTACTGAATACGCAATTCGCAGGCCGGATAAGCCGTTTTCGCGTCGCCATCCGGCATTTGTGTTACTTGCCGCCTAAACCTTTTTTCGCCAGTTCTTCTTTGAAGTTGTCACGGGTGATCAGCACCACGTCGGTCACTTCAGTGAATTTTGGCGGTTCCGCATCTTTGGTTACCCAGTTGTAGAGCATTTCACTGGATTTATAGCCGTGTACGTCCGGGCTGGGCAGCAACGAGCCGTAGAATCCTGTCGCCTGCGCTTTTGACAGTTCGCTGATCGCATCCACACCGTTAATGCCGATGCCGATAACGTCCGCCGCCTTAAAGCCCTGACCTTCGGTGGCGCGCACGCCGCCCAGCACGGTGTTGTCATTCATGCCGACAATCAGCCAGTGTTTCACTTCAGGGTGTTGAACCAGCATAGAGTTAGCGGCATCGAATGCGCCGGGAATATCATTGGATTTCGTTGGAACCTGATAGATCTGTTTTTCCGGGAAGCCCGCAGCTTTCAGCGCGTCCATCGAGCCGGATGTGCGGCGACGCGCGGTATCCAGTTCATTAGCGGTAATCGCCATCACCGCCGTTTCCTTCACATCCCAGCCGCGGTTTTGCATCTCCTTATACAGCTCCTGCCCCTGGCGCTCGCCAATTTTCGTGGCCGCCATCATCACCAGCGGTACGGTGTCCATTGGCTTACCTTTCGCGTTGACGAACTGATCGTCCACGGCGATCACCTTCATGTCATACCCACGCGCTTTTGCAACGATTGCTGAACCCAGTTTCGGGTCCGGGGTACAAATAACGAAGCCTTTTGCCCCACTCGCCGCCAGGCTGTCGATGGCGTTCAGGGTTTTCTCACCGTCCGGCACCGCAATTTTAATGACCTCAAAACCCAGATCTTTCCCGGCTTTATCGGCAAATTTCCATTCTGTCTGGAACCAGGGTTCCTCCGGTTGTTTCACCAGAAAACCGAGCTTCATGGTTTCAGCGATAGCGGATTGTGACATAACGGCAGCCAGACCGATGGCTGCCAGCGCTTTAGTAAATTTGTGCATGGTTAACTCCAGCTTTAGCGTTCTTTTATGTAGGGTAAAATCGAACGATTCTTTGTAATTTAGCCGTAAAACAAGGTATTACCTTAAAAGCCAAGGATTGATACCCGTGCTGGTGTTAGTTGTAGCGGGAAATTGATTCTCCATAGGAGAGCGGCATCACACCGCAGAATTACAGTAATTGCGTACATAAATTCAGCGGAAAATGACATAAAAAAAGAAGGTTTTGTCAGACAAATAAAAAAGGGGTAGCAGATTAGTCCATAACATCAGCCAGCAAATCCTTGTCCCCGAATGCAGGCGCATCCGGGGAAATATGCTTTACCAGGCATAGTAAATATGATCGGCATGATCGCGAACAGAAGCGTCATCCCCTGACAGACGAGCAGCCAGCGTCAGCGCAAAATCAAAAATATGCCCTAACCCTTTGCCGCTCAAGAGATTGCCATCTTCCACGACCGGCGCATCAACATATTCACCGTCAGTCACATTTTCCCATAGATCGCCAGAGCAGACGTAACGGCGCCCTTTCAGCAGACCATTGCCCCCCAGCACCCGCGCTGCGGCGGAGCAGACCGGACAGATCAATTTACCCGCAGCGTCATGGCGGGAAACGAAGTCGATCACCTGCGCGCTGGCGGCCAGATTAGCGCTCCCCTGCGGGCCGCCGGGCAAGACGATGGCATCATACAACGTGTCCAGACGCCCGGCGAGGGTGTTGTCCGCAACCATTGGAATATCGTGATAACTCACTACCGCGCGAGATTCCGCGCAGGCCAGCGTTTCAACATCAATATTCAGGCGACGCAGAATATCAATAGTGACCACGGCTTCTGCTTCTTCGAATCCTGGCGCCAGCAGGACAGCGACCTTTTTCATTTACGACTCCTCGCTTTACTCGTGTTAATCACACCGAAATGACGAATTGTTCATTCGGTTATATTTAAAATAATGGGCAAAAATGATCTGGCGCAAAAAACGTTGTCGATAATTTCGGCCAGAACTGTTTCGCCCGCTAATTATTCGATCCTAACACGCCGGTGTATTTTCTTTTGTGATATGAAACATCATTTCAAAAATAAATATCAATTTAAAATCACGTAAAATCAATCATGTATATCAACATCCGTTATATTCTTACATTCTCCGTCAGCGATATACCTTCAGCAAACTGTAAAAAAATATAAACATTGGGATTTAAGGATTTTCTTATAGCCGTACTGGCGCTATGCTTATTTTCGATCGGCAACGGAATCAGCTTTTTGATCACATAAAGGACCGGCAGAACGGATTTATTCTGCTAACAGTATTCATTGCGCATACATGAGTAACGCGCATCACCCTTTCTGGAAATAAGGATATTGATATGGCGACAGCTGGAATGGTTCATAAGCTCAACACCCAAATGAACCTTGAGTTTTACGCATCTAACCTCTACCTCCACCTGAGCGACTGGTGTTTTGACCACAGTCTGACCGGCACGGCGACTTTTCTTCGTACCCAGGCGCAGGGAAATGTGACCCAGATGATGCGCATGTTCAATTTTATGAAGAACGCAGGCGCCAACCCCATCGTGAGAGCCATTGATGTTCCCGGCGAAGAGTTAACCTGTCTTGAAGAGTTATTTCAAAAAACGCTGGATGAGTATCAGCAACGCGCCAGTACGCTCTCACGCTTAACCGACGAAGCCAAAGCAATGAATGACGCGCCAACGCTCAACTTTCTCCACGACCTGGAAAAAGATCAGCAGCAGGACGGCGTTCTGTTACAGACGATTCTCGATGAAGTTCGCAGCGCAAAACGCGCGGGATTGTGTATGGTGCAAACGGACAAACACTTACTCAACGTCGTCAACTATCAACACCACTAACCGCTATATTGCCACGACGTTACGCCTCCCGTACCGGGAGGCTGTTACGCAGTCGCTTTACTTTAGTGCGCTTCGTCCTGCGGCGTGAATTTCAGCTCAATCAACGCAATCGCCTTTTGAATGGCCCGCATAGTAACCGGGTCCGCAGCGGCAGGGTGGCTGGTAAAATCGATGTTTTTCAACTGGCTGGACATCTTCTCCCGAACTTCAACCGGGGCAATAACGTCAATAACATCCAGTATCTGTTTGATAACTAACTGGCAGGCAACAACGTCAGAGACCAGTTCCTGATCGGCGTTCAGTGGTTGGGACATAGTAAGCTCCTTATAGAAAGGCCGCCATAGTACCCATTCAGGAGAAGAAACGGTAGCAAAGCAAACGCGGCCAGCCGGATAAACGCCGCGTTATCCGGCTGGCATGACACATTAACCGAGAATGTCGCGAACGAACGCTTCGATCTCTTTATCCTGGCAATTGTCAAAGAAACACTGCTGGAAACGTGGGCCGGAGACCGCCGTTTTCACCAGTTCAGGATCGATGGCGCGCAGCGTATCCAGATAGTTTTCTTTCACCACCGCCGCTTTCACCTGGTTCAGAATGCCCGCGTTACGTACCTGCGGTTCTTTACGTTCTGGTGGATACCCTTCCCCGTTACGGCCGGTGAATGCTTTTTCAAAGATGAAACGCACATTCAACTCCGCACCCCAGCCAAAGCCTTTTGCGAATGGCAGAGAAAGCGCATTACCGTTGTTAATCTGCGCAAACAGGAACGCATCCGCCGGGTCGATGCAGTAGCCGCACACCACGCCCGGATGAATATTCAGCGACATCAGCGCGCCCTGCCCGGTGCCGCAACCCGTCACAACAAAATCCACCGCTTTGGCGTTAAGCAGAATGCTGGCCATAATACCAAGGTGGATATAAGTCAGATGATGGTCGTTTTCATCGCTCATCCCGACGTTGAAAACAGGGAATCCCTTTTCATCCGCTACCGCTTTAAGCTCGCGATGAATGATGGCATTTTTACCTGCCTGGCTGTTTTCCATCATCAGTGCAATTTTCATTCTGTCTTCTCCTGAATGCGTCGCGGGAAATCCCGCCGTGAGTCGTTGACGTATACGTCACATTACTATCTCGCAAACATACTTTCAAATTTAGTGAAAAATGGTTTTAAAAAATTAAGATGTGCTCACACTTTTCCCGTATCGCACAAAGAGCCGGTGTCGTTGGGATTAATCATGGGCAATTCTTAAGCTATTCAGGCCATTGAATGTCTACTGTTCAAGATAGGATGTGCTGTCACCGGATTCTCAGAGCGATATTATGAAAACCTTTATCCTTGGCCTCTCACTCATAGCCCTGACGGGATGTACCCTCACCAAGCAAGCGCAGGTCAGTGAAACCAACCCGACAAGCGGGATTGTCCGCCTCAGTTATAACCAGGCGATGATGCAAACGGCGCGCGCGGATGACTATGTTGCGCACGGTACGGCGACACGCGAATGTCAGCAGATGGGATACGCCAACGCCATCGCATTCGGTCAGCCAGTGTCAACCTGTAGCGTTTATGCCGGTTCGCTGTGCATGAACACCAGAATCACGCTGTCTTATCAGTGTCAGGGCGTAGCCATCCAGCCAATATCCGCTGGCGGGTATTAATATCTTTAGCCAGCATGACGCTGCTGGCTTTAATTATTCTCATTGTATATTTTTATATTTAATAGCGTTAATGCGTTTTATTCCCATTCGCATTTTTAATAATTAAATTTATTATTTTACCTTTTGCAAATAATTAAATAACAAATTATAGTGACGCCACATCAACGTATAATGATTCTTTGTGGAGCGGAACCATGCTGAAAACAGAAATGATCGACAAACTGAATGAGCAAATGAACCTTGAATTATATTCTTCTCTGCTCTACCAACAGATGAGCGCATGGTGCAGCTACCATAGCTTTGAAGGGGCGGCAGCGTTCCTGCGTCGTCACGCGCAGGAAGAGATGACGCATATGCAGCGCCTGTTCGATTATCTGACCGATACCGGTAGCTTACCGTGCATCAATACGATCTCTTCGCCTGCTGCCGAATATGCTTCACTGGATGAACTGTTCCGCGCCACCTACGAACACGAACAATTAATTACGCAGAAAATTAATGAACTGGCGCATGCCGCGATGACCAACCAGGATTATCCGACATTCAACTTCCTGCAATGGTATGTCGCTGAACAGCATGAAGAAGAGAAGTTATTTAAATCTATTATTGATAAATTAACGCTGGCAGGGAAAAGCGGTGAAGGTCTGTACTTCATCGATAAAGAACTGTCTACGCTTGATACCCAAAACTAAAATTAAACGGTGAGTCCCCCTCACCGTTTACGCTCAATGACGGCAGATCTTGCTTTCGTGCGTAGAGAAGCCGTCATCCTTCGCAATAAACTTCCCCTTCGCCGCCAGAAACGCCACCAGCTCCGCCGCCGTCATATCAGCAGCCGAACAGGTATGAAAACGCGCCTGTTCACCAAAACGCGCCGTAATCGCCGCTTCCAGGCTGGCATTCGAATACTGCTCGCCTGACTCAATCATCATATTCAGCACTTCGTGGCCGTGAATAGAATCCATACATCCTCCTCAATAAAGCCTGTAGCCTACCGGGAGCCGGTGAATACCGCTTTGCGCTAACGCAGGTTTACATGCACAGCCGATGCAATCGTGGTGGCGCATGCCTTCATGCCAATTTTCGTAAACAATGGTATACACATGTTGTAACGGTCATTTGACGAAAATAATGTTATGCCTTACCCTGCGCCGCAGATATAACCGTTGATTATCTCTGGGACAGAGGAAAGCGTGAAAAATAGAACTCTGGGTAGTGTTTTTATCGTGGCGGGCACCACTATCGGCGCCGGTATGCTGGCGATGCCGTTGGCCGCCGCTGGCGTTGGTTTCAGCGTCACACTGGCGTTATTGATTGGGTTATGGGCATTGATGTGCTACACCGCGCTGTTGCTCCTGGAAGTATATCAGCACGTTCCGGCAGATACCGGGTTAGGAACGTTGGCAAAACGCTACCTCGGACGTTATGGGCAATGGATCACCGGCTTTAGCATGATGTTTCTGATGTATGCGCTCACAGCGGCCTATATCAGCGGGGCCGGCGAACTGCTGGCCTCAAGCATCAGCGACTGGACGGGCGCCGATATGTCTCCGGCGATGGGCGTTTTGCTGTTCACCGTGGTTGCCGGTGGCGTCGTGTGCGTCGGAACCTCGCTGGTCGATCTGTTCAACCGCTTTCTCTTCAGCGCCAAAATTATCTTCCTAATCGCCATGCTGGCGCTGCTGATGCCGCATATTCATAAAGTGAATCTGCTTACGCTGCCGCTGCAACAGGGTCTGGCGTTATCAGCAATTCCGGTCATTTTTACGTCGTTCGGTTTTCACGGCAGCGTACCCAGCATCGTCAGCTATATGAACGGTAATATTCGCAAACTGCGATGGGTATTTATCACCGGTAGCGCAATCCCGCTGGTGGCATACATTTTCTGGCAACTTGCCACGCTCGGCAGTATCAACTCTTCTACCTTTATGGGCTTGCTGGCCGATCATGCCGGGTTAAATGGCCTGTTGCAGGCCTTGCGTGAGGTGGTTGCCTCGCCGCACGTTGAACTGGCGGTACATCTGTTTGCCGACCTGGCGCTGGCGACATCGTTTTTGGGTGTGGCGCTGGGATTGTTTGATTATCTGGCAGATCTGTTCCAGCGACGCAACACCGTCGCCGGGCGTCTGCAAACCGGCGCGATTACCTTCCTGCCGCCACTGGCGTTCGCACTCTTTTACCCGCGCGGCTTTGTGATGGCGCTGGGATACGCTGGCGTCGCGCTGGCGGTGCTGGCGTTGCTGATCCCTTCCCTGCTCGCGTGGCAAAGCAGGAAGCATAATCCGCAGGCAACGTATCGCGTAGCGGGCGGCGTTCCGGCATTAGCCCTCGTCTTTACCTGTGGGATAGTGGTGATCGGCGTACAGTTTTGTATCGCCGCCGGGCTGCTGCCTGAAGTGGGATAAAACAAAAGGGGCGTTAAGCCCCTTTTTTGTGTTTAGTGCAGACAGCACTGTTTATATTTTTTACCGCTGCCGCAGGGACAAGGATCGTTGCGCCCCACCTTTACTTCCGCTCTTACCGGCACCTGCACCGGCGTTTCCTGCGGGTGCGCCATCCAGTACGCGTGTAAATCCAGGGCGGCCAGACGAATCGCGTTAACGCTCTCATCAAACGCTTCTGGTGACATTTTTTCAACCACGGCGAAGTTCTCTTCCGTACCGTGCAGCGCAATGGCTTTCAGCGCGGGTTGTAGCGTATCCGGTAAGGTGGACCAGTCAGAGAGCGCGACCCCGCGCATATAGCCAAAGCACCACTCTTCCACGATGGTCAGCTCATGACCTTCGACTTCACGCAGACCGAACAGCGGTTCAAACTGTTCCGGGAACTCATTAAGCCTGTCTGCCGTATCCGCCATATGCTGAAACGCCAGTTCCATAAAACGCGTCATCTCCTTTTCAGAGGACCAGCGCGGAACATATTGCGCCCCACCCCATACCGCGACCAGCCATTGCTCTGGCTCAATCTCATACGGCGAACTGAGTACAGCCGTCAGTAAACCATCCAACTCTGACACATCCAGAATCGCGTGATCGGTATTGTACTTTGTCAGTACATCGTCCAGCCATTCCAGCTCGCTTTCGTTTAACGGTCCTGTTTTCATAACGCTTTTCCTCAGTGAAATACTCTCGCCCGCAATTATCTTACATGGCTGGCGAAGTAAGGGATACTTATTGGGGAAGGAATGGCAGACAAGATCATCAGCGAACAGATAACAGACACAAAAAAACCACCCGGAGGTGGTTTTACGACACTGCTTATTGCTTTGATTATTCTTGTCTTTCCCATGGTACCCGGAGTGGGACTTGAACCCACACAGCGCGAACGCCGAGGGATTTTAAATCCCTTGTGTCTACCGATTCCACCATCCGGGCTCGGGAAGAAAGTGGAGGCGCGTTCCGGAGTCGAACCGGACTAGACGGATTTGCAATCCGCTACATAACCGCTTTGCTAACGCGCCATATTCTTCAGGCTTTTCAGCCAGACACCCGCTATTGCCGATGTCTTTAAACTGGAGCGGGAAACGAGACTCGAACTCGCGACCCCGACCTTGGCAAGGTCGTGCTCTACCAACTGAGCTATTCCCGCATCATCAAGTAACTTTGTTAATCACTTGATTTTGTTATCGTCTGGCAACCTGCGCCGCCGTTCGATGCGTTGCATTCTACTTACCTGACGCAACGAGTCAACGATATTTTTCGCCACCCACGATCGTTTGCTGAAATTTGCGGCGAAACGATCACTGATCAAGCAAATCCCCGCGTGCAGCGCTCAAATACTGGAACATAGACCACAGCGTCAGCACGGCAGCAACGAAGAAAAGCGCGATCCCGGCATATTCCACCCAAATGTTTGGACGCCACAGCAGCCACGCCAGCGCCGCCATTTGCGAGGTGGTTTTCACTTTGCCGATCCAGGAGACCGCCACGCTGCTGCGTTTGCCCAGCTCGGCCATCCATTCACGCAGCGCGGAAATAATAATTTCACGCGCAATCATGGTCGCGGCAGGCAGCGTCACCCACCAGCTGTGATAATGCTCCGTCACCAGCACCATGGCGATCGCCACCAGCACCTTATCCGCCACCGGATCAAGGAACGCGCCAAAACGCGTACTCTGGTTCCAGCGACGCGCCAGAAAACCGTCGAACCAGTCGGTCACGGCGGCGATACAGAAGATTAGCGCGGTAACGAAGGGAGCCCATGTAAATGGCAGATAAAACACCAATACAAAGAATGGGATCAGAATGACGCGAAACAGCGTGAGCAACGTAGGGATATTAAATTGCATAGTGACGGGTAACTATCTGTTGTCAGAGAAATTACCCCTATGTTGCTACAGAGACCTCAATGTTTCAACGAGTAGAAGATCTTTTCTGCCAGACCTTGCGAAATACCCGGCACTTTTGCAATTTCCTCAACACTCGCGTTACGTAGTCCTTGCAAACCGCCCATATATTTCAACAGCATTTGTCGACGTTTTGGCCCGACGCCTTCGATAGTTTCCAGCGTGCTGGTGTTTTTCACCTTCGCCCGTTTTTTGCGGTGCCCGCTGATGGCGTGATCGTGCGATTCATCGCGGATATGCTGAATAACGTGCAGCGCAGGCGAATCCGGCGGCAGGCTAAAGCCCTCCCCTTCGGGTTCAAAGAACAACGTCTCCAGACCGGCTTTACGATCGGCGCCTTTAGCAACGCCCAACAATAAAGGATGATTTTTATCCCACGGCACATCCAGTTCAGCAAAAACGGCCTTCGCCTGACCAAGCTGGCCTTTACCGCCATCAATCAGAATAACGTCGGGAATCTTACTTTCTTCAATCGCCTTACCATAGCGTCGGCGCAGAACCTGATTCATCGCCGCATAATCATCGCCCGGCGTAATTCCGGTAATGTTGTAGCGACGATACTCCGTACGCAGCGGCCCGTTATCGTCAAAAACCACGCAGGAGGCCACCGTCTGTTCTCCCATCGTGTGGCTGATGTCAAAACACTCCATCCGCTTCACCGCAGGCAGCTTCAGCACGCTTGCCAGCGCGGTCAGACGCTGCGTGATCGTCGATTGCTGCGACAGTTTGCTGATCAGCGCCGTCGCGGCATTGGTTCGCGCCAGCTTCAGGTAACGAGCGCGATCGCCGCGCGGTTTGGTCTGCACATTAATGCGCCGCCCGGCCAGTTCGGACAAAGAATCCGCCAGCAGCGTTTTATCGCTCAGGTTGAAATCCAGCAGGATCTCTCCTGGCAGCGTGCGCATCTGGCTGCCTTGCAGATAGAACTGGCCGACGAACGTTTCCACCACTTCGCCCAGTTCCGTCCCGTTCGGCACTTTCGGGAAATAGCTACGGCTGCCCAGCACCTTGCCCTGGCGGATAAAAAGCACATGCACACAGGCCATACCCGCATCGAACGCCACGCCGATAACGTCCAGATCGTCGCCGGTATTGGAGACAAACTGTTTCTCAGTAACGCGGCGCACAGCCTGAATTTGATCGCGTATGCGCGCGGCCTCTTCAAACTCCAGATTCTGGCTGGCTTTTTCCATTCGGGCGATCAATTGGGTCAGAACCTGATCGTCTTTCCCGGATAAAAACAGCCGAACGTACTCCACCTGCTGCGCATACTCATCTTCACTCACCAGTCCTTCTACGCACGGCCCGAGGCAGCGGCCAATCTGATATTGCAGACAAGGACGCGAGCGGTTGCGGTAGACGCTGTTTTCGCACTGACGAATGGGAAAGACTTTTTGCAGCAGGGCCAGGGTTTCACGCACGGCATACCCGTTCGGGAACGGGCCAAAGTATTCACCTTTGGCATGTTTCGCCCCGCGATGCATTGCCAGGCGTGGATGAGTGTCACCGCTAAGAAAGATGAAAGGATAGGATTTATCATCGCGCAATAACACGTTATAGCGCGGTTGATACAATTTGATGTAGTTGTGTTCGAGCAATAGCGCTTCGGTCTCGGTATGCGTCACCGTGACATCAATTTGCTGAATTTGCGCAACCAATGCTTCGGTTTTTCGCGAAGCAAGGTTGCTGCGGAAATAGCTGGAAAGCCGTTTTTTCAGGTCTTTCGCTTTACCGACATAAATAACCGTACCACCGGCATCATACATACGATAAACGCCGGGTTGGCTGGTCACGGTTTTTAAAAATGCTTTCGCATCAAACAGAACACTCACTAGCTTGTTAACGTCTCCGCATTACACAGGCCGTGGCGAATTGCCAGGTGAGTCAACTCAACATCACCATGAATGTTTAGTTTACTGAACATTCTGTAGCGATAGCTGTTCACCGTTTTAGGACTGAGATTCAGTTGTTCCGAGATCTCATTAACCTTCTGGCCCCTGGTGATCATCAGCATAATCTGCAACTCGCGTTCAGACAAACTGGCAAAAGGCGTTTCTGTTTTCTCAGGCTCAATCTGGCTCAGCGCCATCTGTTGAGCGATATCTGAAGCAATATAACGCTGCCCGGAAAAAACCGAACGAATCGCGCTGACCACTTCCTGAGGCGCAGCGCCTTTACTCAGATACCCTGCGGCTCCGGCCTGCATGACTTTCGCCGGTAGCGGGTTTTCCGTATGGATCGTCAGCATGATCACTTTAATATCAGCGCTTGAGCGGGCAATTTTGCGCGTCGCCTCAAGACCGCCGATTCCGGGCATGTTCATGTCCATCAGCACAACGTCGACGGCGTTCGCGCGGCACCACTTTACGGCGTCCTCGCCACAACAGGCTTCACCGACAACCTTTATGCCCTTTATATCTTCCAGAATGCGTCGTATCCCTGCGCGCACCAGTTCGTGGTCATCAACAAGAAGAACGTTGATCAAAGGAATATCTCCAGAATAGGGATAACGCTACTGATAGTTAATCAGCCCTATATTAGCGGGTTTTATCTCAACTTTGAAACGTAAAAAACGTGGGGCATTCGATTTTGCTCTCGTTTTTGGAAATTAGATTGTACGCTTCGTGGAAACTCCCACAGCTAACGGCCTTTTTTTACCCTCTATTTCTGCATAATAGTTTCAGAATAGTGACAAAAAATTCACTCACTTCCGTCGAAATGCTAAATAGGCAAGTAACTTTGTAACAATAATTAACGCGCGAAATACGCGAGGTAAACAAAAAAATGAGGAAAATATATGCCTCGCAAGGCGTTGTTTATTTTAATGGCGCTGGTTTGATTTGCGATCAAAAAACAACCACTGCTATTTTTGGCGCAGCTTATGGTATACTCCGCCGCCTTAACATTTGCCATCGCACTTTTTCACTGAAACATAACGAGGAAAATAAATGAGTACGCCTGATTTTTCCACTGCCGAGAATAATCAAGAACTGGCCAATGAAGTCACCTGCCTGAAAGCCATGTTGACCCTGATGCTACAGGCAATGGGGCAAGCCGACGCAGGGCGCGTGATTCTTAAGATGGAAAAACAGATCGCGCAGATTGAAGATGAAACGCAGGCCGCGGTATTTTCCAGTACTGTTAAGCAAATTAAACAAGCTTACCGCCAGTAACAGGAAACCGGCTGAGAGTGAAACTTTCAGCCGGTTTTGCGTCTGGCACGCAGAACATTCGTTTTTTCAGATCAGGCCCGTCGCGGCCGCATAGCAGGCAATCTGCGTTTTATTCGGCGCGTTAAACTTTTTCTGCATGTTTTTCTGATGAAAGTTAACGGTGTTCTCTGAGATGGACAGAATCATCGCGATCTCTGATGACGTCTTTCCTTCCGCCGTCCACTTCAGGATCTCTTTCTCTCGCTTACTGAAGCGCATTTCTGGCGTCATCACCATTTCATCCTCCAGCCGCGTCAGCGCCGACAGGCTCTCACGCACCAGCAGTTGCAACCGGAGTTCAATTTCATCATGTGCAAACGGCGCATGGCGGGCGCTCGCCCGGGAGACAGAGAGGAAGCCCAGCGCCCGATTCGGCAGCATCAGGCATTGCGTCGCCCCCCGGCGTAGACCATGAGCGCGCGCCGCGTCCCATAGCGACTGCGCTTCGCTAAATAAGGCATCATTCCATGCCAGATGCCCCTGGCGGAAATTTTCCGGCTTTAATACCGGATCAATAGAGAAATAGTTTTCAGACTGATAATGCGCCACCCACGCTTGCGGGTACGTGGTGTGAACGGAGATTTTTGGCCGCGTAAACGGGACGGGATGGCGAACACACAGCGCATAATAATCATATTCAAGCTGCTGTGTCTGATGTTGTAATTCAGTGTAGACATCTTCTGCCGTCGCCATTTCCTGAAAGCGTACCAGCATACTCCGTCGCCAGGTGAAGAAATCATTTTCCTGCATACTAAACGGTAACACCCCTGAGATTGATAATCATTATAATGTTTAAAACAAGCTAACACATAAATGAAGTTTATATGTAGAAAATATCGGTCAGATGGCGAATTACTTGAGGTGTGTTTCACCCGGCGGGAGAACACAAAGGGATTACGGCTATAATCAGGCGGGTATTATTGATATTTATTTAAATACACTCGCCCAAAACGGGATTATTTCAGGCGAGTGCGCGAAAACACTTATTGCATCAGGAACTTCTCAAGAAACTGACGCGTGCGTGGTTGCTGAGGATTGGCAAATAACGGTTTGGCCGCGCCCTGCTCCACAATGCGCCCCTGATCCATAAATATCACCCGGTCAGCCACGTCGCGCGCAAAGCTCATTTCATGCGTCACGATGACCATCGTGCGCTTTTCCTGCGCCAGCTGGCGTATCGTACTGAGCACCTCCCCCACCAGCTCAGGGTCGAGCGCGGAAGTCGGTTCATCAAACAAAATCACCTCCGGGCGCATCGCCAGCGCGCGGGCAATCGCCACACGCTGCTGCTGCCCACCGGACAGACGACGCGGATAGCTGGTCTCTTTCCCGGCCAGTCCTACCTTCGCCAGCAGTTCCCGCGCTAATGCCGTTGCTTCGGCTTTGGGCTCGCCTTTCACAATCACCGGCCCTTCAATGATGTTCTCCAGTACGGTACGGTGCGGAAACAGATTAAAGTTCTGGAATACGAACCCCACATGCTGACGCAACTGGCGAATTAGCCCTTTTTGCTTGTTTAACGAGCTTGCGGTATCAATGGTAATGTCGCCCACTTTGATGGTGCCCGCCTCAGGCTGCTCCAGCAAATTAATGCTGCGCAACAGCGTTGTTTTACCGGAACCGCTGGGGCCGATAATCGCCACCACCTCACCAGGTTTCACCTCCAGGTCGATGCCGTGCAACACCGTCTGACCGTGGAACTTTTTCACCAGGTTTTTAACTTCAATCGCACTCATTTTGGCTCTCTCTCCTGGCGGTTAAGCTGCTCTTCAAAATAGTTTTGCAGCGCGGAAAGTACCGTCGCCATCACCCAGTAGATCAGCGATGCCGCCAGATACATGGTAAAGACTTCCAGCGTACGCGAGGTAATCAGCTGCGCCTGACGGAACAGTTCCGGCACCTGAATCGTGGCGGCCAGGGAGGTATCTTTCACCAGGCTGATGAAACTGTTGCTCAGCGGCGGCAACGCCACGCGGGCGGCCTGCGGCAAAATCGCGCGACGCAGCGTTTGCCACGGCGTCATACCGATACTTGCCGCGGCTTCCCACTGACCTTTGTCGATAGAAGAGATCGCCGCACGCAGCGTTTCCGAAGTGTAGGCTGCGGTATTCAGCGACAGGCCAATCATCGCCGCCGGGATCGGGTCCAGCTCAATGCCAAACTGCGGCAGGCCGTAGTAGATCATAAAAAGCTGGGCAATCAGCGGCGTACCGCGAAAAATGGAGATATAAAAACGCGCCAGCCAGCGGACAGGCAGCAGGGGCGACATACGCATCAGCGCGAGAATGAAGCCCAGCAGCAGGCCGAAAAACATCCCGCCAATACTCAGCTGTAGCGTAAACACCGCACCTTTAAGCAGATACGGCAGCGAGTCAATCACCAGTTGGATACTTTCTTGCATGAGTGTTTTTCTACCCGGAAGTTACACGTGAGGATGGTAGGCAAACAGCGCTGGCGCCCCACCGGTATGAATAAAGAGAATCGGACCTTCATCTTTGAAGCGCTTCTGGCTGATGCCATCGATCAGGCCCGCCATCGCTTTCCCCGTATAGACCGGGTCAAGCAGAATGCCTTCCAGGCGCGCCAGCAGCTTCACGGCCTCCATCCCCTCTTCATTCGGCGTTCCGTATCCCGGCGCGAAATAGTCGTCCCACAGCAGGATGTCCGCCGAGGCGGTCAGTTCCAGCTCTTTAGCAATCGCTTGTTGCAGCGTAACCACTTTAGGCTTCTGATCGATAACCTTGCGCGACACGGTCACGCCGATCAACTCAACATCTGGCATCAATTGTTCCAGACCTACCGCCAGCCCGGCGTGCGTACCGGCGCTTCCCGACGCCACCACCACGGAGGACAGCTGTACCGCGCCCTCGCACTGCTGGGCGATTTCCAGCGCGCTTTCCACGTATCCCATTGCGCCTAATGGGCTGGAGCCGCCGACCGGAATCACATACGGCCTGAAACCCTGCGCCTCAATACGGGTCGCCAGTTCCTGTAGCTGGGCGTCAGGATCGGTCAGCGCGTCGCACATCTCAATTTGCGTGTTAAAAAGATCCAGCAGCAGACGATTGCCGTTGGTCAGGTAGTTTTTCGCCGTCGTACCGATGGGATTTTCCAGTAACGCAACGCAGTGTAATCCCAGTTTTGCCGCTACCGCCGCCGTCTGGCGAACGTGGTTCGACTGGATGGCGCCCGCCGTAATCAGCGTATCCGCGCCTTCACGCAGCGCATCGGCAGCCAGAAATTCAAGCTTACGCAGTTTATTCCCGCCCATTGCCATCGGCGTTACGTCATCGCGTTTAATGAAAATGTCGCAACCCAGATAATCAGATAAACGCGGCAGGTATTCGAGTGGCGTTGGCGCGCCAATAAATTCCAGGCGTGGGAACCGCGTTAAATTATGCAGTGGCATAAAGCCTCCGGTATTCATTGTTGTGATGTTCTTTTTATTATGCACGTTCAAACGGATGAAATAAAAAAGGCGCCGTATTAAAGCGCCTTTTTTTGCAATTATGACGATTATTTAGTCACATCTGCGCCAAACCATTTCTCAGACAGCGCTTTCAGCGTGCCGTCTTTCTGCATATCGGCAATGGCGCCATCTACCGCTTTCAGCAGATCTTCATTGCCTTTACGCAGCGCCACACCGGCTTCCTGACGGGAGAACGCTTCGCCGGTAACGGCCAGCGTGTCTTTGGTTTTCTTCACCAGATCCAATGCGGCCAGGCGATCCACCAGAATAGCGTCAATACGGCCTACGCGCAGATCCTGGTATTTCGTCGGATCGTCATCATAGGTGCGAATGTCTACACCCTGTACGTTCTGGCGCAACCACTCTTCGTAGTTTGTTCCCAGACCGACGCCGACCTTCTTACCTTTCAGGTCAGCCGCCGTGTTGATGCTGCCTTCATTGCCTTTTTTCACCAGCGCCTGAATACCAGAAATAGTATAAGGTGTTGAGAAGTCGTATTTTTTCTTACGTTCGTCGGAGATGGTGACCTGGTTGATAACCACATCAATACGTTTGGAATCCAGCGACGCCAGCATACCGTCCCATTTGGTCGGTTTCAGCGAGGCTTTTACGCCGAGGTGTTTCGCCAGTTCTTCTGCGAACTCCACTTCAAACCCGGTCAGTTTGCCATCATCACCCTGGAAACTGAACGGCGGGTAAGTCCCTTCCAGGCCTACCAGCAGCGTGCCGCGCTCTTTTACTTTGTTTAACAGACCTTCATCTGCATAACTCTTCACGCTCATCCCGGCGACAAGTGCAACTGCCATCACACCCATCAGAGCCTGACGTCCCAGAAGTGCTAATTTCATAGTTACCCCGAATGTTGTCATTAATGACCGTAGTGTAGAGGGTTTGCTGCTAATCACAAACACGACTCCGCTACATGTTATTCATTTTTAATATATATCAGAAGTAGCCATCCGGGATGATTTCTGCATCTGTCCGGCATGCGTATGCGTTTTATACTGTTCGTACTTACGCAGCGCGATCCGATAATTATTGGTGCTGGTTTCGGGTAACCACGGGGCCAGGTTTTCATCAAGAAAACCTTCCTGTAGCAGGTCGTGAGAAATGTTCTGTTCGGTGAGATGGTTGCCCAGGCGACGCAGACGCACGACATATTCACGCACGGTGCCGTGGCTCATTTCGGTTTGCTCAAACAAGAATTGTTTAAAACCGATGATGTCAAAGAAGTCACTCTGCTCTTTGCAGTGCAGATCGCCGCAGAAACGGCACAGCGCCGACCACTCCTTCTGCTCCTCCTGCCATTGTGCGTCGTCCATCAGCGTATCCAGGCGGGAAATCGCGATTTTATTGACAATCTGCCCCCGGCGAACCAACGTGATCCTGTCGAGCAATTTATGGCAATGAGCGCAATGCGTCTGGCTGTGTTTAAAGTCTTTGAGGTAGCGGCTTAGTGGCCGTCTTTTAGATTGCTGCACCGTCATGAGAACTCCTGGTAGTCAATACGTTGTGCGGCACTATTAAGGGGCGACGACGATCGCCCTTTATAACTTACCCAGCTTGGTGCGTAGACGTTTGATGGCCTGGCTGTGCAACTGGCTTACCCGTGACTCGCCGACTTCCAGCACCGCGCCAATCTCCTTCAGATTGAGCTCTTCCTGGTAATACAGCGTCAACACCAGCTGTTCGCGTTCTGGCAACGATTCAATCGCATCCATCACACGCTGGCGTAAATTGCTCTCAAGGAGCTGTTGTAACGGGTTTTCCTGCTGGTGTTCTTCCGTCACCAGCTCAATGCTATCGCCATGCTCTTCCCGCCACTCGTCATAAGAGAAGAGTTGGCTGTTATTGGTATCAAGCAACATCTGACGATACTCTTCCACAGGAATAGCCAGCCGCTCCGCCACCTCAGTTTCCGTCGCGTTGCGCCCTAATTCCTGCTCCAGTTGCCCCATCGCCTGCGCCACTTCGCGAGCATTGCGCCGGACGCTACGCGGCACCCAGTCACGGCTGCGTAGTTCATCCAGCATCGCTCCACGAATACGCTGCACTGCGTAAGTGGTAAATGCCGTTCCTTGCAGAGCGTCATATCGGTCAACTGCATTCAATAACCCGATACCGCCCGCTTGTAGCAGATCGTCCAGTTCCACGCTCGCCGGCAAACGCACCTGCAGGCGCAATGCTTCGTGACGCACCAGCGGTACATAACGCTGCCACAGCGAGTGTTTATCCATTACACCTTCAGCGGTATACAGTGAATTCACGATAAACAGCCCTGCGTTAGTTGAGTTATCGGCATGATTATCCGATTCTGGAGGGGTTTTAATCGGGTGAATAGTGGGTGAAATGAGGGGTTATTTGGGGGTTACCGTTATTTATAACCCCCAATTCCCCTCAGGGGATCTAAAAATCAGGCAACGCGCTCGGCAAAAATCTCATCAGTTTTCAACGCTGATGAGTCACTACTCACATTTTCGCTCACTCCTTTTAACAATGAAGCAATTTCTACCTGTACCTCTTTTTCAAGGCCAGGATAGAGAGGCAAACAAAGGACTTCATCTGCACGTAATTGCGCAATTTTAAGTTTATCTTGTCTGGCGCTCTCCAGTGCACGATACATTGGGAAGCTACTAATTAATGGGTAGAAATAACGGCGGGGCATAATATTGTGGGACTTTAATAAATCATAGACCCCATCTCGCGAAACAGGAAATGCATCCGAAACCATAATTGGGCAATAAGCATGATTCCATGCAATATTATCCGGCGGGATCAGCAGTGAGATACCAGGAATATCAGCCAGGAGTGTTTTATAGTTATCAAACAGCGCCGCGCGCTCAGCTAATGCTTTATCGATATGGCGAAGTTGCAATAAACCAAACGCTGACTGAACTTCATTCATTTTGCCATTTATGCCAGGCGCCACAACGGTGGTTTCCCCGGCAAAACCAAAGTTTTTCAAATAATCAATGCGTTGTTTCGTTTTTTTATCATGGCAGATAATCGCTCCACCTTCTATCGTATTGAATACTTTCGTGGCATGGAAACTCAAGACAGATAGGTCGCCTTCGCGCAAAATGGTTGTCCCTTCCCGCTTAACACCAAAAGCGTGCGCTGCATCGTAAATCACTTTCAGACCATAAATATCAGCAATCTGCTGAATATGCGTTGTGTCACAGGGGATGCCATAACAATGGACAGGCAAAATAGCGGTAGTTTGCGGTGTGATTGCCTCTTCAATTTTCCGTGGGTCCATATTACAGGTGACAGGGTCAATATCGACAAAAACCGGTTTTAAGCCATTCCACAGTAGCGAATGCGACGTTGCCACAAAGGAATACGGCGTGGTAATCACTTCACCTGTGATGCGTAACGCCTGAAATGCAGTTAGCAACGCCAGCGTACCGTTTGCAAACAGGCACAAATGTTCAACGCCGAGATATTCCGCCAGCGCCTCTTCAAGTTGCTGGTGAAATGGACCTGCATTGGTTAATTGTTTGTTTTGCCATATTTCTTCCAGATAAGGAATAAACTCATCAAGAGGTGGCAATAAAGGACTGGTAACAAAAATGTTCTTATCCATAATTTCTCCGCCCGCACCGATAAACGAAAGCGCATCGCACCGCATTAAATTAACTGATACTGCCCCAATAACACTTTCACCTCAGAGGGGGAGCAGTTCATTAGCACATCAATAATTGACAATCCGGCATGGAATTTACCCCCACCCTGAGGGTAATGGACATCATCCATTTTAATAAATGACAGTTTCATCCCCTGAGCGACAAATTCATCAGAATGATAAAGATGCTGCCCACCAGGACTATTGATATAATGGTCTCCACCGAGAGTTCGGCAAATGTTCATCACCTTCCCGCTTGCAGTTTCATCACATGAATAATTCAAATCACTAGCCATGTGAAGTGACACTTCAATGCCAAGCCAGGCAAATATTTCTTTAAACGCATACTGGCAAAGCGTGGGAATCTGGCGCTGCTCGGCGGTCAACACCTTCTCAACAATACTAAAAACTGGTTCAAAATATGGCCTTTTATGATAAGCCTGATGAACTGTTTTCAGCACCTTAGCAACATTAACGTCAAAGCTTAACGTATTTATTTTTTTGAAAGATGAAGCGCCCGGCACAGCAACGGTAAAGCGCTGAGGAGAGTTCCCCATCAAAATGGTATTACGATTAATGTAGCCCTGACGGATATAATTTACGTCATCATAAATTACAAACTGATCGACCGCATTAATCAGTTGAAAATATCCCAGGTAAGGGAATAGATAGGGCTGCATAATGCCGATTTTCATTGTGCACCTTTTCTGGGGACAAAATAGTAAACGGTTTCCAGTAGCCCTTCCGTATAGTGACGCAGGTAGATGTCGTAGTCCTCACGATAACCCAATACCTGCTCAGGCAAGGTTCTGAAATCATCAGGTTTGTGATAGCAACAGACGGCAAGCAGTGGATGCTGTTGACGAATAATCCGTTTTGCTCCCTCCAGAGCCTGTGACTCAAAACCTTCGATATCCATTTTGATGAACGTCACTCGCCCTTTTAACACATCGTCAAGGGCCACCATTTCAACATCGATCCCCCCGTCTTCGCTCGCATGCGAAGTCGACCCCGAGGAAGAAAAACTCAGCTTCTGCTGGCTGTGCGAGACGCCACAGGGATAAACATAAACATTTTCCCTGCCCTGCATCGCCTGTTGAATACTCTGCGCCTGGCGCGGTTCTGGTTCAAAGATACATACTGTGTTATAGCTGGGAAATCGACGCATAAACTCAACGGAAGTGGCGCCGTCAAAACTACCGCAATCAATAAAATGTTCGGCATATTCGCCAATAAAGGGCAGATCGAAGTACTGATCGTTCAGGCAAATATTATACTGCGCAAGAAACTGTAGCTTGTTGGTAAGCCTGAAGTTGATGATATCGTCAAAAGTGCGCTTTGAAATATCATCCGCAAGGAGCGCACGGATACGCTCATAGGCTTCACGGTTCTCGGCGTAGTCGCGCACAAATTCGGGTTGATGATACCAGGTCGGCTTGCTTAACAGGTGGCTGAAATAGCGATAAAAGCTGAAGTAATCGATCTGTTTATGTCCCGCTGCCGACAGCGTTCGCCATGCCGATACCGGGCGGCCATCCATAATCGAAGAAACAATCAACGCGTCCGAAGGAACCTGACTTAGAGAGATAATCGGAAACCCGTCAATCTGAGTTTGCGTTGTTTTATTATCAATGATGCCCTCAACGTTAAATACCTTAGCCATTTCAATACCATAACTCGTCAGCCCAAAGATATAACGAGGTGAGGCTTTCTCGATAAACGCATGGCAAAAATCGGCAATTTGCTCGTCAGTCAACATAACAGGCTCTCTTAGCGCAAATAAAACTCAACGGCATCAACATCCAGAACGAGCACATCTTTCAGCGTTCGGACATCCATCCGCTCAGGAAAATAGTTATCAATAAACAAACTGTTTGGCTGTATATATTCTGACTTTCGCTCTCCAGAAGTCAGATGGATGACCTCATCGAAAAGGTTCAACGCAACCCCTGCGCACATAAGGGTTTCTTCAGGTTTCTGTGCATGGCGAGTGATCAGCGTAATGACTTTTCCCTGCGCCCGACTCTGGTATAAAAACGCCATGACGGCAGGTACCGCAAAACCATCAATAATGAGGGTGTCGTCAAGATCGACATAGATTCGCTGATAGTTGAGTTCACTTCGCGTTCGGGACACAATGGCCCGATCAACGATACCGACACTCATTTCCGGGAGAGCGATAACATCGCGTCCCATAAAGTCATGAATAGCCATAAGCGGTAAATTCACCCCTCTGGCACGCTGAAAAACCATTGCGCCAGCAATCCTGCAGGCCACCTCCAGAAGTTTCCATTTCCCTGTTCTGTCGCGTTTTAGCTGTACAAACCAAGGGCCACGAAGCGCCAGTCGCGCATTTATCGTTTCGACAATGTCGGTTATTTCATCGTCAAGAACGACCTCTCGTGAACGCATGCTGATACCCGCCCGAACACGTTCACGGGTACGAGGCCCAGCCCAAATCAAACGGCGGTTTCGGTCAGTGAAACAGTCGACGGTGATCTCCTCTCCCGGCAGATATTCCACCACGATCGCCTGCGCGACGGATTCAATCGCCTGTTCCAGAGACAGGCGATTATTTACTCGCTGTACACCATTTCCCCCCTGTCCACAGTCTGGTTTTACGATCGCCGGCCAGTCGTCAATTGTTGCAAGATCGCAGTATCGATGAGGAACCCAGTGGCAATCGTCAAATAGGGCATAGGTAGCGCTTTTATAACGTAGCGTCTCCGTTACCTGACGATCGCCATTAACCAAAAAGTAGTGCTGCCGGGGTTCATTAAGTTGTGCAAGTTTTAACGCGACAGAATCATGCGTAGCGAAAACGACATCAATCTGCTTCTCTTTCACCAGTCGCAGAAATTGCGCGTCGAAGTCGTCAGCATGAATATTGGGCATATCACCGGCATAATCGGGAAAACGAAACTCCCCGTGATCGCTTACGCTTGATGCCCCCAGCAGCAGACCAATATGGACGGAATAGCGCAGCGCGCTATAAATCTCACCCGCATTCTCTGCACCGCAAGGGAAAATAAGGACATTAATTTTTTTCATCAGAACCTTCCCCGGTATATGAGAGATACGCAATCACAAAATCTGCAAGAGATTGCATTTCATCCAGCCCATAACGATGGTCCACAGGCAACGGTAGGATGTGTCTGATGTAACGGTGTTCAATCGAATCGACACTCACTCTTTGCAAGGCATCAAGCCAGTAAACAGGAATAAAAATTCGGCGCTGACGAAGCGCTTCGCGCAGATTTTCATTTTCAGTCAGTAGTGGGTAGCAAAGCGGGCCGCATTCTGGCCTGGCAGGTAAATTTAGCGCATTGATACAGGCAAGACGCTGATACAGGTAATGGTAATTTTCAAGGCGTCGCTGCTCACAGGCTTGATAATCGATCCCGGCTAATAAACGATGAGTCAGCATAGACATGCCTTCCCCCGGTAGTTCCTCCAGCGTTTGCTCTGCCTGTCGGTAGGCGGTGTAACCAGCCTCTGCGCCCTGCGCCAGGCGAATAAGAAGATGCCCAGTGCGCTGAAGAGAAGCTGATTCCTCTGTCGGAGGGATATCCACCTGTATTGCACCAGCCAGCATCCCGCCATCGGGAACGCCGAAAAATTTCCTGGGTGAGTAGATCGTTGCCAGACCGGGTTGCGGCGCGGAGAAAAAGGCCTGAGAGTGATCCCAGACGATCTGCTGTGGATTAAACCGTTCCATGAGCGGCTGAGCCAGGTTATCGACGAGGCCAAAATAGTTAACCGCAAGTACCCAGTCACCGTTTTCTGGCTGAAGATCGTCCGCAGGAGCAAACGCGGCGTCCAGAGAATAAAAACGTACGGGAATGCCTAACGTTTCGGCAGGCGATAACATTGCATTGCAGATCCAGCGCGGCATCCAGAGTGCTGAAGGTTGCCCTTTTTTCAATAGAGCATAAAAGGCCGCACGCGCAGAACTGAAACACTGTGCATCAGAATACAACGTCTGGCTGATTAACGCCGTTTCGAGGGGGAAATATCCACCTATAGCATCAGTCAATGTGTTATTCACTCTCTTCCCCCACCAGCCCTACATAACCTCTTCGCCGTAAATGCCTCACTCACACCAGTTCGCCCATTATGTATCGCTATTAATCACCACTGGCGCAGGCGGTAACCCCTGACAATAACGCTGCCAGATAATCTCCAGCGCCCGCTCGAAATAAATGGCTTCTCGCACCTGAGATACACTCTTCTCTTTCAGGCGAGAGCGCAGCGACTGGCGCAACTCAGCCAACGCATGGGTTTGTTCAGACAACAAAACCGCCTTAGCGATGTACTGTTCTTTGTCAACGGCCACAAAATCCTGCAGCCCACAAAAATTCAGCCCGGCGCTGCACTGCCTGGAAGCGATGGTGTCCCCGGCAATAGTTAATGTAGGAACACCCATCCAGATCGCATGCCAGGTCGTCGTTCCCCCGGTATAAGGAAAGGTATCCAGCAAAACATCAATGTCGTTATGTAATGCCAGATACTCATGCAGCGACATCTTTTGCCTGAATAGCAACCGTTCCTCATTAATGCCCTGCTCCTTAAACAACATTCTGAAATGGTTAACCATATTGCTGTCAGACATATAGCCGATAAGCAAACGCGCATCAGGTATGCTGTGCAAGATCTTGCTCCAGACGCGAACAACCTCATCATTGATTTTTTTCGGGCGGTTAAAGCTGGCAAAAGTGATAAAGCCATTTTTCAGCGCAGGCAATGGACCAACATCAGGGCTCTCTTTATTCGGATGGAACTGCTGAACCGCTGGAAGATAAATTAATTTTTCAACAAAGGCAGGATCCAGAACGCCCGGTTCCGCAAAACGACTATCAATAAGGTAATAATCTACCGTCGCCATTCCCGTGGTTCCGGGATAACCGATCCAGGAAAGTTGGACAGGTGCTGGTTTTAACGCAAAAGCCGGCAAACGGTTATAACCAGTGTGCCCGGAGAGATCGACAAGGATATCAATTCCATCCCTTTTAACCTGCTCAGCAAATTCGAGGTGGCTTAGATGTGTGACTTTTGACCATACGCAGGCACTCTCCATCAGTCGCTCGGTTACCTCATCCTGTAGTGAAGAGTTCTGGTAACCGTATATTTCAAAGCGATCGCGATCCAGCGAATACCAGACCGGCGCGAGAAAATTCGTCACCGGGTGGCGGCCAAAATCTCCAGAAACAAATCCGATACGTAAGCGAGATTTCTCTTCGCGCGTATGAGTGATAGTAAACGGCTGTTTACTCGCCCAACGTTCAGCGGCCAGGCCAAACTGCTTATGTTCTTCCAGCAGATCCTGCGCTGTAAGCTCTGTGCTGTGCGTCAGTCCAAACAGTAAGTTGGTGAAGGCATTAAAATTACCCGGCTCCAGCTCGACCACACGGCGTAAATAAGGGATCGCCTCGCTCATTTTTGACTGATCACCAAGGATCGTTCCCAGATTCTCAATAATGCCCGCAGAACGCGGTTCTATCTCTATTGCTTTACGCGAACACATTTCCGCCAGCGTATATTCCATCATTTCACGATGAAGAGAACTGAGAAGATCCCATGCCGCAGCATATCCAGGTTCGGCGCGCAAGATCGCCCGTGCCAGGCGCCCTGCTTGCCAACGCCAGTTTTTACGATAAAAAATAGCGGAGAGCTCATAAAAAATACGCCAGCTACTCGACTGCAACGAAAGCAACGACATACTGGCTTTCAGCCCGGCGTCATAATCGGAAGTACGCAAATAAAAATTCGCCAGAAGATAGTGCACATGGACATTATCTGGTCTCTGTGCAACCAACCGCTCAATGTTCGCACGCGCCTGCTGGAATCTGCCTTCCTGCATTAACTTTTCTAACTGTCGATGAAAAGCCTCTTCCACCGGGGCCAAAGCCGGCATGGATGTCTTTTTCTTGCCCGGCGTTGCTATGGCGGAAGGTAAAAAGCCGCCGTTGGCCTCCGTACCGGAATAAAGAATCAGCGAGAAAACAAGGGGCCAGGTTTCTTCAGCCGGAAAATGGCCGATAAGCTGCTGCAAAAAAGCCCGCCAGGCTTTGGGAGCAGCCGCCACCATCCCCTTCTTAACCAGACTAAACAAGATTTGCGCATTCTGCGCCGTTACCACCGGCGTCGGAGCAGACATCGCCGACAGCTCTTCGTCATTCAGTTCTACAGTTTCATGCCAGCGGTTAATGGCATATTTACCTCTTGTCGCCGCCACCCACTGTGCCGGCGCCGCCTGGCAGGTATCGTAAACGCTCTTATCCAGAGAGAAATGTAAGTCAGGTAACCCTTTCAAAAAAAGAGCCGACAGTGACTGGCTGATATCCTCCCGCCATGCTTTATCCTCTAAGTCGGGCTGACGAACGTTATAAACGAGCTGTTCGAAAGTGAGGCTTGAGGGCCAGCCGTCGCCGAGAGCATCAAGGAGAGCCAGCGTAGCGATATCATCCGTAGAGACAGGCGTTTCGCTATTTGCGGTTAACGTGTTGAGAATCCTTCCTTGCAGAGACTGACGGCGAAAACTTCCTGCCCAACGCAGATCTTTCAGTTTCGTCAGGTCCGGCAACACAGACACCGTTTGCGCATTGTCGCTATGGGTCAACAGGCTAAAACGCGTGCCGCGATTCACTGCAAAATCAAGATACTGTTGGATCAGAATTTTGTTATTGAGTGGACTGAGCACATTGTGTAGATGTTGGATCTTTTCATCATAATGCGCCGCAAGCTCTGTCCATGGTAGTAAGTCGCCGACATAAGCCAGGCCAAAAGTCTCGATCACACCCGCAAACTCAAGCAAGTAACGGTACTCGTTTGGTGTTTGCAAAAGGCTATGGCTAATCAGCAAATCTGATAATGTATCGCTATTTTTTAAAAACGCAGCCTCTCCGGTGACGCCGTTTAGCTTTAACCAGCTTAACATTGCCCGGGAACTGGCGATTTGCGTTTCGATATCATTCGCCAGACTGCTATGAATTTGTACCGCGTCGCGAATAATCTCGTTTATTTTTGCACCAGGATGGCATTCCCATTCAATGGCAATACAACCCTGAGGGCTTAAATGCTGTTGGCAAAACGCAAGGAGTTGGTCGCGAATATCATTACTCAACCAACTAAAGCTGCCATGAATAATAATATAATCATATTCACCGATATCCTGGCTGAGTAAGTCATCAAGAGAAAGTGAAAAAAGTGCCAGGTTATCCGGCGCACTGCCCAGTAGAGCCTGTTGCGACGAAAGAGAGTTTTCGCTCTCAAGCTCCACGCCGACAAAGCGCGAGTTGGGATACATCAGCGCCTGCGAATACAGTGTATAACCTTCCCCTGCGCCCAGTTCAAGCACTCTGGCGGTATCAAGGACAGGCGTTGTCACGCCATACAAATGGTTAACAGCCCTGATATGGCCCGGGGTGGAATAGCAAATGCTGTAGCTCTTATCTGACTCTGTAGGCAATCCCAAAATTAATGCTCCCGCCGGTAATCTCTTTACAGTAATGACCAGATTTACAGTACAGGAGTGGGATATTTTTAATGGCGTAAGAAGAGACTTAATTTTTGCTTTATTCGTGGTATCTGCGCGGGAATAAAAAAACCAGTCCGAAGACTGGTTTTATAAAGAGGCTGGTCCGTGCGATTAACGCAGCAGGGACAGAACAGTCTGCGGAACCTGGTTTGCCTGAGACAGTACAGAAGTACCAGCCTGCTGCAGGATCTGCGCGCGGCTCATATTGGAAACTTCAGTTGCGTAGTCAGCATCCTGAATACGAGACTGTGCAGCAGACAGGTTGGTTACGGTGTTGTTCAGGTTAGAGATGGTGGATTCGAAACGGTTCTGAATCGCACCCAGGTCAGAACGCTGAGTATCAACAGCTTTCAGTGCAGTATCGATAGAGGACAGCACGTCAGTAGCCAGAACGTCGAAACCTTTGGTGGTAACGCTACGCGTTTCACCAGAAGCAAGACCCGTAGTAACACCAGCAGTACCGGTTGAATCAAATTTGTTCCAACCGCTGTTGCCATTAATGGTGATGTCGATTTTCTGAGTGTCGTTAGCGCCAACCTGGATAGAGATAGTTGTAGCAGAGCTAGTACCTGCCAGGATTTTGATGCCGTTGAACTGGCTCTGGCTGGCAACACGGTTGATTTCGTCCAGACGCTGGTTAACTTCAGACTGAATGGAGTCGATGTCAGAACCAGAGTTGGTGCCGTTCTGAGCCTGAACAGCCAGCTCACGGATACGCTGCAGGTTGTTGTTGATTTCGTTCAGAGAACCTTCAGCAGTCTGAGCAATGGAGATACCGTCGTTAGCGTTACGCGCAGCCTGAGTCAGGCCTTTGATGTTAGAAGTGAAACGGTTAGAAATCGCCTGACCAGCAGCATCGTCTTTAGCGCTGTTGATGCGCAGACCAGAGGACAGACGCTCGATAGCCGTGCCCAGAGCAGACTGAGATTTGTTCAGGTTGTTCTGAGTGGTCAGTGACATCAGGTTAGTATTGATAACTGCCATAATTTAATTCCTTCAAAAATGGGTTCTAAGTTCGGTGCCGAACACTCACGGCGTCTCTCACCGTCAACAAGGGTATCGGCGCAACTTCACAGTACTTTAGAAATAAACGACAAAAACTTTTAACTAATTATTTTTAAAGGTAATTAAATGCAGTTTTCACATTTTTTAGAATCAAGAACACGATTGTTTGGTATAAAAATAAAACAAAAACAATCCCTCTATATGCCCTTCTCACCCCGCCCTTTTCTGCCGATTATTTTTTTACGGTCAATGTAAACTTTCACCAAAAGTTGCCGATACAGAGAGCTGTACACCCAAGACTTTAAGGAAAAAAGACATGCCTACTATTAGTAACCTGGGGGTTGGCTCTAATCTGGATCTGACGACGCTCTACAACCAATTGGAAGCTGCTGAAAAAACAAAATTAACATCAATTACAACTCAGCAGACAAACTATAACGCCCAGTTGAGCGCGTACGGTAAGTTACAAAGCGCATTAACCAATCTGCAGACTGCCACTGCGGCATTGGGTAAAACAACAACCTGGAACTCGACAACCGTTAGCAGCACTAACACGGCATTCACTGCCACAACAACCAGTGAAGCTACTGCCGGAAGCTACACAGTCAACGTGAGTCAGGTTGCCAAAGCACAGGTATTGATGTCCGGCAAGATTGACAGCAACACAACAAAACTGGGCGAAACAACGACGAACGGTACGCGCACAATTACGATTACGCAGCCGGGAACCAAAGATCCTTTAGAAATTACATTGTCGGATTCCGACACCAGCCTGAACGGTATTGCGAAAGCCATTAATAATGCCAATGGTAACGTCTCCGCCACGGTAATGAAGGCTTCTGACGGCGACTATCGTCTGATGCTGACATCAAAAACGACGGGTACGGACTCAGACATGACCGTAACGGTAACCGGTGACGACACGCTCCAGCAGGTTATCGGTCACGATGCTTCAACAAATGCGCTAACCGAGCAGACCGCATCGCAGAACGCAAAACTGACAGTGAACGGCGTCGAACTTGAACGTTCAAGTAATATCATTTCTGATGCGCTGCCAGGCGTCACGTTGACGTTGAAGAATAAAAGCACCGCCGACGAAACGCTGGAATTAACCCGTGCAACAGAAGAGAACAGCAAAGCAATAAATGACTGGGTAACAGCCTATAATGCGCTACAGTCAACCATCGCCAGCGTGACGAAGTACGTCAAAGTTGAGCAGGGCAAAGATCAGTCAGCAACTAACGGTGCGTTAATGGGCGACACCAACGTGCGTTCCATTCAATCGCAATTACGCAGTCTGCTGACGGATGTACAAGGCGGCGCTTACGCCATTATATCTCAACTGGGTATTACTCAGGATCCGGTGACCGGCGCCGACGGTTCGACAGGTAACCTGAAAATAGACAGCACTAAGCTAACGAAAGCATTAACTGATAACCCACAGGCGGTTCAGGAATACTTTATCGGCGATGGCAAAACGACAGGTTTTGCTACAGAAATGAACAATATGTTGACCAAAATGCTGGATACCTCCGTCGATCAATCCGGGGTTATTAAAAACGCGCAGGATGGCATCAACAAAACGCTCAAGACATTAGAACAGCGCTATGACGCGATGGAAGCCTCCATAGAAGCAACTATGGCGCGCTACAAAGCACAGTTCACCTCACTGGATAAGTTGATCAGTCAGATGAACAATACTGCAAACTACCTGACACAGCAGTTTAGCTCATCCAGCAGTTAAGGAACTGATATGTATAGTAAAAGTGGTGTTCTTTCCTACCAAAAAGTCGGGGTGGAAAGTGCGGTAATGAGTGCCGACCCACACCAACTGATTGTTATGCTTTTTGACGGAGCACTAAGCGCTCTCGTCAGGGCACGACTATTCCTGGAGCAGGGAGAACTGTTATCGAAAGGTGAAGCGCTGTCAAAAGCGATCAATATTATTGATAACGGCCTCAAGGCGGGACTCAACATGGACGTTGAAGGAGACCTTTCCCGCAATCTGGCATCACTTTACGATTACATGATACGTCGTTTGTTACTGGCCAACTTACATAACGACGTCGAAGCTATCATTGAAGTAGAGGGATTGCTAACCAATATCGCTGATGCCTGGAAACAGATTGGCTCACCGGTTTCACCCGTTCAGGATACCCTTTGATGACTAACTTCATCCCGTCACTTACCGACTGGCATGCCCTGCATGCCCTTAGTATCACAATGTTGGATCTCGCTCATTCAGGGAAATGGGATGAACTGATTGAGCAGGAGATGAATTATGTGCAACTGGTAGAAGGTATTGCACGTAACCCCATCTCTCCCGGCAATACATTTCTGATAAACCAGGCAAAAGAGATCCTGAATGCCGTACTCCGTAACGAGGCTGAGTTAAAAACGCTGTTGCAGCACCGTATGGAAGAGCTACGTCAGCTTATAGACCAGACCGGAAAACAGCAGTCCGTCTCCACGACATACGGGAACCTGGCGGGAAATATTCTGTTCCCCAGTAACCTGAATCAATAATTTTTATCCACCTGTGAAAAATCATCCATACTCCAGAAGTTGGCCTGACGGCTTCTGGAGCACGGAAGATGAAAAACCCCACGCTATTGCAGTACTTCCACTGGTATTACCCTGACGGCGGCAAGCTCTGGCCAGAGCTGGCTGAGCGCGCTGGCGGCCTCAATGATATCGGCATTAATATGGTCTGGTTACCGCCCGCCTATAAAGGCGCGTCCGGTGGGTATTCCGTAGGTT
This sequence comes from Citrobacter sp. CK180, assembly GCF_030333655.1. Taxonomy (NCBI): domain Bacteria; kingdom Pseudomonadati; phylum Pseudomonadota; class Gammaproteobacteria; order Enterobacterales; family Enterobacteriaceae; genus Citrobacter; species Citrobacter sp. CK180. The sequence continues at coordinate 141,883 of NZ_JAOWFM010000043.1, forward strand.
ATGATTCGTATGACCTGTTTGATCTGGGTGAGTTTGATCAGAAAGGATCTGTCGCCACGAAATATGGCGACAAAGCGCAGCTGCTGGCCGCCATTGAGGCGCTAAAGCAAAATGACATTGCGGTTTTGCTCGACGTGGTCGTCAACCACAAAATGGGCGCGGATGAAAAAGAGGCCATTCGCGTACAGCGGGTCAATGAAGATGATCGCACGCAAATCGATGACGAGATCATCGAATGTGAAGGCTGGACGCGTTACACCTTCCCTGCCCGCGCCGGTCAATATTCGCAGTTTATCTGGGATTTCAAATGCTTCAGCGGTATTGATCACATCGAAAACCCGGACGAAGACGGCATCTTTAAGATCGTCAACGACTACACTGGCGACGGCTGGAACGACCAGGTCGATGATGAAATGGGTAATTTCGACTATCTGATGGGCGAAAACATCGACTTTCGCAACCATGCGGTCACCGAGGAGATCAAATACTGGGCGCGTTGGGTCATGGCGCAAACCCATTGCGACGGCTTCCGCCTGGATGCGGTCAAACACATTCCGGCCTGGTTTTATAAAGAGTGGATAGAACACGTCCAGGAAGTGGCGCCAAAGCCGCTGTTCATTGTGGCGGAGTACTGGTCTCATGAAGTGGACAAGCTACAAGCCTATATCGATCAGGTGGATGGAAAAACCATGCTGTTCGACGCGCCGCTACAGATGAACTTCCACGAAGCCTCTCGTCAGGGGCGTGATTACGATATGAGCCAGATTTTCACCGACACGCTGGTGGAAGCCGATCCTTTCCATGCCGTAACGCTCGTAGCAAATCACGATACCCAACCGTTACAGGCGCTTGAAGCGCCCGTTGAAGCCTGGTTTAAGCCGCTGGCCTATGCGTTGATCCTGTTGCGGGAGAACGGCGTACCGTCAGTGTTCTACCCTGATCTCTACGGCGCACATTACGAAGATACGGGTGGCGACGGCGAAACCTACACCATTGATATGCCCGTTATCGAACAGCTCGATCAACTGATTCTCGCGCGCCAGCGTTTTGCCCACGGCATCCAGACGCTCTTTTTCGACCACCCCAACTGCGTTGCCTTTAGCCGTAGCGGTACAGACGACGATCCTGGCTGCGTGGTCGTACTTTCCAACGGCGATGACGGCGAGAAGACCATTACGTTAGGTGAAAATTACGCCAACAAGACCTGGCGTGATTTTTTAGGCAATCGGGAAGAGCGCGTAACCACCGATGAACAGGGTGAAGCCACGTTCACCTGCAACGGCGACTGCGTCAGCGTATGGGTCATTGAAGATGTGCTGTAAGTTCAGGAGAGAACATCGGCCGGGTAAGCGTTAGCGCCCCCGGCATCAACATAATTACCGCCAGCGTTTACCGAAAATGTTTACGGTAACTGACTCGCGAGCGGATGTTTCGATAAATAGTCGGCGCATTCGGTCGTGGGTCGATCCACGCGTTGCAGCGTCATACCATCATATTCCAGCGTGTTCCCTTCACGCTCAATCTCATAGAGTTCGCGCTTCACCGTAACGTTGGTTAAATCACTGGAAAGCAGCGTCAGTTTACCCGGCAGGGCAATCACCCGCTGCCACTGACGGCAATCCAGGGTATCTCCTTCTTTGGTCACCACCAGACTGGCTATCGCCTCGGGGCTTACCAGTTTGCGCTGAGGGCCTTTTGACTGCCAGTATCCTTCCAGTCCGGCTGGCGCTGGCGTCTTCACCACATCGTTATAATTCTGTACCTCTGCACACCCGGTAAGGACCAGAAATGCGCCAACGATCGCTATTTTTTTCATCATTCATCCTGCATGCGAAGAAAACAGGATTGTGGCATTAAAGCCCTGATGTCGCCAGCCTTTCAGGGCCAACAAGTAATATTGATCCAGTCGATATTACTTCTTATTAGTAGTAGGCAAAAAATCTGATCGGTGTACTATCCGCTCTTCTTTTATTTTCCTTCTGAGTTCAGAGGCTAAGAAAGCATGTCATGGCAACAATTCAAACAAGCCTGGTTAGTTAAATTCTGGGCGCCTGTCCCTGCGGTCATCGCAGCAGGTATTCTCTCCACTTATTATTTCGGTATCACCGGTACGTTCTGGGCTGTTACGGGCGAATTCACCCGCTGGGGTGGACAAATCCTCCAGCTGTTTGGCGTTCATGCTGAAGAGTGGGGTTACTACAAGCTGATCCATCTGGAAGGTTCCCCTCTTACCCGCATCGACGGGATGATGATCCTCGGCATGTTCGGCGGCTGCTTTGCCGCGGCACTGTGGGCCAACAACGTTAAATTACGTATGCCGCGCAGCCGTATCCGCATTATGCAGGCGATTATCGGCGGGATGATTGCCGGTTTTGGCGCGCGCATGGCGATGGGTTGCAATCTGGCGGCCTTCTTCACCGGTATTCCGCAGTTTTCTCTTCATGCCTGGTTCTTTGCGCTGGCAACCGCCATCGGCTCCTGGTTCGGCGCGCGCTTCACGCTACTGCCCATATTCCGTATCCCGGTCAAAATGCAGAAAGTCTCCGCGGCCTCGCCGCTGACGCAGAAGCCGGATCAGGCGCGCCGCCGTTTCCGTCTGGGGATGCTGGTCTTTATCGGCATGATCGGCTGGGCGCTGCTGACGGCGATGAACCAGCCAAAACTGGGGCTGGCCATGCTGTTCGGCGTGGGTTTTGGTCTGCTAATTGAACGTGCGCAAATTTGTTTCACCTCGGCCTTCCGTGACCTGTGGATCACCGGTCGCACCCATATGGCGAAAGCCATCATCTTCGGGATGGCGGTGAGCGCTATCGGAATTTTCAGCTACGTGCAGTTAGGCGTGGAAGCGAAGATTATGTGGGCTGGCCCGAACGCCGTTATCGGCGGTCTGCTGTTTGGTTTTGGCATCGTGCTGGCGGGCGGGTGTGAAACCGGCTGGATGTACCGCGCCGTGGAAGGTCAGGTGCACTACTGGTGGGTGGGCCTCGGCAACGTTATCGGCTCCACTATTCTGGCATATTACTGGGATGATTTTGCCCCGGCGCTGGCAACCCGTTGGGACAAAGTGAATCTGCTCGACACCTTCGGCCCTCTGGGCGGCCTGCTGGTCACTTATCTGCTGCTGTTTGCCGCGCTGATGCTGATAATCGGTTGGGAAAAACGTTTCTTCCGTCGCTCCGGGTTAATCCCTGCTAAGGAATCCGCATGAAAAATATCGTTCCTGATTACCGTCTTGATATGGTCGGCGAGCCCTGCCCTTACCCGGCCGTCGCCACGCTGGAAGCGATGCCGCAGTTAAAAAAGGGAGAAATTCTGGAAGTGGTGAGCGACTGCCCGCAATCCATCAATAATATTCCGCTGGATGCGCGCAATCACGGCTATACGGTGCTGGATATTCAGCAGGATGGCCCAACGATTCGCTATCTGATTCAGAAGTAATCATTTGCCGGATGACGGCGCAAGCGCCTTATCCGGCCTGTATGATGCATTCAGCAGGTCTGGCTACACCTGCATCGACATCACTTCCTGGTACGCCGACATCAGTTTGTTGCGCACCTGAATGCCCATCTGCATTGAGACAGACGCTTTTTGCATATCGGTCATCACATCATTAAGCGCAATGCCTGGCTCACCCAGAGTAAATTTTTCTGCCTGTACGCGCGCGGTGGTTTGCGTGTCACTGATGCGATTCAGTGCCGCATGCAGTTGACCGGCAAAACTTACGGTTGGTTGCGGCAGCGCGTCTTGCGCCCGTGCGGACATCGCCGTTGCCTGTAGCTGGCTGATAACCCCTTCAATCCCCTGTATTGCTGACATGCTAATCCCCTGGATGATTTTTTACACAGCAGAGATTACCAGTTTGTCAATAAGATAAAGGCGCTAAATAGCGATAAAAAACCTCGGTTTTTGGCGCATAGAAAAATTCGAAACCGCAAATAATGAGACCGTCAATTTTTCGAGTTTGCTGACCCGGGAGTGAGTCTTGTTCCACTTTGCAAAAAACGCCGTCCACGATCAGTCACGAGGTGCGAGATGAGTGCGACTGCATCGACTGCAACCCAACCTAAACCTCTCGAGTGGCTTAATCGCCTGCGCGCGAATCCCAGAATTCCTCTGATTGTGGCGGGATCAGCCGCCGTTGCCATCATCGTTGCTATGGTTTTGTGGGCGAAAGCACCAGATTATCGCACGCTGTTCAGCAACCTTTCCGATCAGGATGGCGGGGCCATTGTCACGCAGCTGACCCAGATGAACATCCCTTACCGCTTCACCGAAGGAAGCGGGGCGATTGAAGTGCCTGCCGATAAAGTGCATGAGCTTCGCCTGCGCCTGGCGCAACAGGGATTGCCAAAAGGCGGCGCTGTCGGCTTCGAGCTGTTAGACCAGGAAAAATTCGGCATCAGCCAGTTCAGCGAGCAGGTCAATTACCAGCGCGCGCTGGAAGGCGAGCTGGCCCGCACTATCGAAACCCTGGGGCCGGTAAAACGCGCCCGTGTCCACCTGGCGATGCCGAAACCTTCTCTGTTCGTGCGCGAGCAGAAATCCCCTTCCGCTTCCGTGACGGTCAATCTTGAACCAGGCCGCGCGCTGGATGAAGGGCAAATCAGCGCGGTGGTGCATCTGGTATCCAGCGCCGTTGCGGGTCTGCCGCCAGGTAACGTCACGCTGGTCGATCAGGGCGGTCATCTGTTGACTCAGTCCAATACCAGTAGCCGCGATCTGAACGACGCGCAGTTGAAATACGCCAGCGATGTGGAAGGACGCATTCAGCGCCGTATCGAATCGATTCTTTCGCCAATCGTCGGCAACGGCAACGTCCATGCTCAGGTTACTGCGCAGCTGGATTTTGCCAACAAAGAGCAGACGGAAGAGCAATACCGTCCGAACGGCGACGCATCGCAGGCTGTGCTGCGCTCACGCCAGCTTAATGAAAGCGAGCAAATCGGCTCCGGCTATCCGGGCGGCGTACCGGGTGCGCTGTCGAATCAGCCTGCGCCGGCGAATGCTGCGCCGATCAGCACACCGCCTGCTAATCAGCAAAACGCGCAGAACACGCAGACGACCAACAATACGAACAGCAATGTGCCGCGCAATACGCAGCGCAACGAAACCAGTAACTACGAAGTGGATCGCACCATTCGCCACACCAAACTGAACGTGGGCGATGTGCAGCGACTCTCCGTGGCGGTCGTGGTGAACTACCGCGCCCTGCCGGACGGCAAACCGCTACCGTTAACCACGGAACAGATGAAGCAGATCGAAGATCTGACCCGCGAAGCGATGGGCTTCTCCGACAAACGCGGCGATACCCTTAACGTGGTGAACTCACCGTTTACCGCAACGGACGACCTGGGCGGCGAGCTGCCATTCTGGAAACAGCAAGCCTTTATTGAGCAGTTGCTCTCCGCAGGTCGCTGGCTCCTGGTTCTGCTGGTTGCCTGGATTCTGTGGCGCAAAGCGATTCGACCGCAGCTTGCTCGCCGCGCTGAAGAGACGAAAGTCGCGCAGGAACAGGCGCAGGTTCGTCAGGAAACCGAAGAAGCGGTAGAAGTTCGCCTCAGCAAAGACGAACAGACCCAGCAGCGCCGGGCGAACCAGCGTCTGGGCGCAGAAGTGATGAGCCAGCGTATTCGCGAAATGTCAGATAACGATCCGCGCGTCGTGGCGCTGGTCATTCGCCAGTGGATGAATAACGATCATGAGCAATAAACTTACCGGCACCGATAAAAGCGTCATCCTGCTGATGACCATTGGCGAAGACCGTGCGGCAGAGGTTTTTAAGCACCTCTCCACGCGCGAAGTGCAAACCCTGAGTTCGGCAATGGCGAACGTGCGCCAGATTTCCAACAAACAGCTGACCGATGTGCTGGCGGAATTTGAGCAAGAAGCCGAACAGTTTGCCGCACTCAACATCAACGCCAACGAATACCTGCGTTCCGTGCTGGTTAAAGCGCTGGGTGAAGAGCGTGCCGCCAGCCTGCTGGAAGATATCCTCGAAACGCGGGATACCGCCAGCGGTATTGAAACGCTCAACTTTATGGAGCCGCAAAGCGCCGCCGACCTTATCCGCGACGAACACCCGCAGATTATCGCCACCATCCTGGTGCATCTCAAACGCGGCCAGGCCGCCGATATTCTGGCGCTGTTCGACGAACGTCTGCGCCACGATGTCATGCTGCGTATCGCGACCTTCGGCGGCGTACAGCCAGCCGCACTGGCGGAACTGACCGAAGTGCTGAATGGCCTGCTCGACGGTCAGAACCTCAAGCGCAGCAAAATGGGCGGCGTGAGAACCGCGGCAGAAATCATCAACCTGATGAAAACCCAGCAGGAAGAAGCGGTTATCAGCGCCGTACGCGAATTCGATGGCGAACTGGCGCAGAAAATTATCGACGAAATGTTCCTGTTCGAAAATCTGGTGGAAGTCGACGATCGCAGCATCCAGCGTCTGTTGCAGGAAGTGGATTCCGAGTCGTTGCTGATCGCCCTGAAAGGCGCCGAGCCGCCGCTACGCGAGAAATTCCTGCGCAACATGTCGCAGCGTGCTGCCGATATTCTGCGCGACGACCTCGCCAACCGTGGCCCGGTACGTCTGTCTCAGGTGGAGAACGAACAGAAAGCCATTCTGCTTATTGTGCGTCGTCTGGCGGAAACCGGCGAAATGGTAATCGGCAGCGGCGAGGATACCTATGTCTAACGAATTGCCGTGGCAGGTCTGGACACCGGACGATCTCGTCCCTCCCCTGGCCGAGTTTGTGCCAATGGAGCACCGCGACGAACCGATAGCCATCGATGACGAACCGGAGCTGAGTGCCGAACAGCAGCTTGAGCAGCAACTGGCGCAGCTGAAAATGCAGGCGCACGAGCAAGGGTATAACGCGGGCCTCGCCGAAGGCCGCCAGAAAGGCCACGAACAGGGCTATCAGGAAGGATTAGCGCAAGGGCTGGAGCAAGGCCAGACACAGGCGCGCGCTCAACAGGCACCGCTGAATGCCCGAATGCAGCAACTGGTCAGCGAGTTTCAGAATACGCTGGACGCGCTGGACAGCGTGATTGCCTCGCGCCTGATGCAAATGGCGCTGGAAGCCGCTCGTCAGGTGATCGGCCAGACGCCAGCGGTGGACAACTCCGCGCTCATTAAACAGATCCAGCAATTGTTGCAACAGGAACCGTTGTTCAGCGGGAAACCGCAATTACGCGTTCACCCGGATGATTTACAGCGCGTCGAAGAGATGCTCGGGGCCACGCTCAGCCTGCACGGCTGGCGTTTGCGCGGCGATCCCACGCTGCATCATGGCGGCTGTAAAGTGTCCGCCGATGAAGGCGATCTGGACGCCAGCGTCGCCACGCGTTGGCAAGAACTCTGCCGCCTGGCGGCTCCCGGAGTCGTCTGATGACTACGCGCCTGACCCGCTGGCTGAATACGCTGGATAACTTCGAAGCCAAAATGGCGCAGCTCCCGGCGGTACGTCGCTACGGGCGGTTGACCCGCGCCACCGGTCTGGTGCTGGAAGCCACCGGCTTGCAGCTGCCGCTCGGCGCGACCTGCGTCATTGAACGGCAGGACGGGACGGAAACACGCGAAGTGGAAAGTGAAGTCGTCGGCTTTAATGGCCAGCGTCTGTTTTTAATGCCGCTGGAAGAGGTCGAAGGCATTCTTCCCGGCGCACGCGTTTACGCAAAAAATATTGCCGGGGAAGGTCTGCAAAGCGGAAAACAGCTGCCGCTCGGCCCTGCCCTGCTGGGGCGCGTGCTGGACGGCGGCGGCAAGCCGCTGGATGGTCTTCCCGCGCCAGACACCACGGAAACCGGCGCGTTAATCACTCAACCATTCAACCCCTTGCAGCGAACGCCTATTGAGCATGTGCTGGATACCGGCGTCCGCCCCATCAACGCGCTGCTTACCGTCGGACGCGGACAGCGTATGGGGCTGTTTGCCGGTTCCGGCGTGGGTAAAAGCGTTCTGCTCGGCATGATGGCGCGCTATACCCGCGCGGACGTTATCGTCGTCGGGCTGATTGGCGAACGTGGCCGCGAAGTTAAAGATTTTATCGAAAACATTCTGGGCGCTGACGGGCGCGCGCGTTCGGTGGTGATTGCCGCGCCTGCGGACGTCTCGCCACTGCTGCGAATGCAGGGAGCGGCCTATGCCACGCGTATTGCCGAGGATTTCCGCGATCGCGGGCAGCACGTACTGCTGATCATGGACTCCCTGACCCGCTACGCGATGGCGCAGCGTGAGATTGCGCTGGCGATCGGCGAACCACCTGCGACCAAGGGGTATCCGCCTTCGGTCTTCGCAAAATTACCTGCGCTGGTGGAACGTGCGGGGAACGGCATTCACGGCGGCGGCTCCATCACCGCGTTTTATACGGTATTGACCGAAGGCGACGATCAGCAGGACCCGATCGCCGACTCGGCGCGTGCGATCCTGGATGGACACATTGTGTTATCCCGTCGTCTGGCCGAAGCCGGTCACTACCCGGCCATTGATATTGAAGCGTCGATCAGCCGTGCAATGACGTCGCTGATCACCGAGCAACACTATGCACGCGTACGGAATTTCAAACAGTTGCTGTCCAGTTTCCAGCGTAACCGCGATTTGGTGAGCGTCGGCGCGTATGCCAAAGGCAGCGATCCCATGCTGGATAAAGCCATCGCGCTGTGGCCGCAGCTGGAGGCGTTTTTGCAACAAGGTATTTTCGAACGAGCCGACTGGGAAGATTCTCTCCAGGCGCTGGAACTGATTTTCCCGACGGTGTGATGAAGCAGGAGGGCATAGGTCATGGCACAACATGGTGCGCTGGCGACATTAAAAGATCTGGCCGAGAAAGAAGTGGATGATGCCGCTCTCTTATTAGGGGAAATGCGACGCGGATTCCAGCAGGCGGAAGAACAACTGAAAATGCTGATCGATTATCAGCATGAGTATCGCAACAATCTCAATGCCGATATGGGCCAGGGGATTGCCAGCAACCGCTGGATTAACTATCAGCAATTTATTCAGACGCTGGAGAAGGCCATTGAGCAGCATCGCCAGCAGCTGACGCAGTGGACACAAAAAGTGGACGTGGCGCTGAACAGCTGGCGTGAAAAGAAACAACGGCTTCAGGCCTGGCAGACCTTACAGGACAGACAAAGTGCGGCAGCGTTATTGGCTGAAAACCGCCTGGACCAGAAAAAAATGGATGAATTTGCTCAGCGTGCTGCAATGAGGAAAACCGAATGATCACCTTGCCCCAACTGATCACGACCGACACAGACGTAACGACAGGCCTTCAGGCTGGTAAAACAGCCGATTCAGCCCAGGATTTTCTGGCGCTGTTAGCCGGTGCTTTGGGCGCAGGCGACGCGCAGGGTAAAGATGCCCCGCTTTCGCTTGCCGATCTCCAGGCGGCAGGCGGCAAACTGCAAAAAGGATTGCTGCAAAAAAATGCCGATACGCCGCAGACGACAGCGCTGGCCGATCTTCTGGCGCGCCAGGATCTGCTGACGGATGACGCCACAGCAGACCTGACCGAGGCACAGCAGTTGCTGTCCACGCTGACGCCTTCGCTGAAAAGCAACGCCCTGAACGCGTTAAGTAAGACTGCCCGGCAGGACGACAACGCACCGGCGCTGAGCGATGAAGACCTCGCGAATCTGAGCGCGCTCTTCGCCATGTTACCGGGCCAGCCGGCGCTGACGCCAACCACGCGAACTGCGTCGGCTGAAGGCGCACTCTCCGCCTCGGCATCGCTGCGTGGCGATACGCGCGCCGCTATGCAGGATGTGGTTGCCGGGCTGACGACTGGCGAGCTGAGAAAAGGGAAAGTCGATGCCGCGCCTGACGTCACCGCAAACTCAGCAAGCAACCAGCCGGTAACGCCGCTGGTCGCCGCCGCTACCGCTAAAGCCGACATGGAAAGCACGCCTTCTCCGGTCACGACCATTGGCGCCATGACCACGCCTGGCGGTATGACGACGCAGACACAACCCGCGCCTGTCGCAGCCGCCCCGGTACTCAGCGCGCCGCTGGGCAGCCATGAGTGGCAGCAGTCATTAAGCCAGCATGTGACGCTGTTTACCCGCCAGGGGCAACAGAGCGCGGAACTGCGTCTGCACCCGGAGGAACTGGGGCAGATTCAAATCTCCCTCAAAATGGATGATAACCAGGCGCAACTGCAAATGGTGTCAGCGCATAGCCACGTTCGCGCCGCGCTGGAAGCCGCGTTACCCGTACTGCGTACCCAACTGGCGGAAAACGGCATCCAGCTGGGACAAAGCAGTATCAGCAGTGAAAGTTTCGCCGGACAGCAGCAGTCGTCATCCCAGCAGCAGCACGCTTCCCGCGCGCAGGGACAAGAGGCTTTTGCCGCCGAAGATGACATCGCACTGACGACGCCGGGCTCGCTCCAGGCTGCCGCTCGCGGCGATGGCGCGGTGGATATCTTCGCCTAACGCCAGAGGTAGCATGATTATCCGCGTCTTTTCCACGCTTTGCCGTGGACAGGACACGGGATAATCAGCCAATAAGCTGTACCGAAACAGGAAGCCCGTATCTGATGACTGACTCCGCGATTAACAGAAAGAGCAAACGCTCAATTTGGATCCCTTTGCTGGTGTTGATTACTCTTGCCGCCTGCGCAACCGCTGGCTATAGCTACTGGCGGATGCAGGAGCACCCGACCGCCAGCGCTACCGCGGCCCCGCCACCGCCGCCAGCGCCCGTATTTTTCGCGCTGGATACGTTTACCGTCAATCTGGGCGATGCCGATCGCGTGCTGTATATCGGGATTACGCTGCGCCTGAAGGACGAAGTGACGCGCGCGCGTCTGAGCGAATATCTGCCAGAAGTGCGCAGCCGTCTGTTGCTGCTGTTTTCGCGTCAGGATGCCACTGCGCTTTCGACGGAAGCCGGGAAGCAGACGCTGATCGCGGCAATCAAAGAAACGCTCTCTACTCCGCTCGTTGCTGGACAACCGAAACAGGAAGTCACCGACGTTCTTTATACAGCTTTCATTCTGCGGTAAAGACATGGGCGATAGTATTCTTTCTCAGGCTGAAATCGATGCGCTGCTCAACGGCGACAGCGAGGCCAAAGACGAACCCACCCCTGGCGGCGTGGGCGACAATGATATTCGTCCTTATGATCCCAATACACAGCGTCGCGTGGTGCGCGAGCGCTTGCAGGCGCTGGAGATCATTAACGAACGTTTCGCGCGTCAATTCCGTATGGGACTGTTTAACCTGCTGCGTCGCAGCCCGGATATTACCGTAGGCGCGATCCGCATTCAGCCATATCACGAATTTGCGCGTAATTTACCCGTACCGACCAACCTGAACCTGATCCATCTGAAGCCACTGCGCGGTACGGGTCTGGTGGTGTTTTCGCCGAGTCTGGTGTTTATCGCCGTGGATAACCTGTTTGGCGGCGACGGGCGTTTTCCGACCAAAGTGGAAGGTCGTGAGTTTACGCATACCGAACAGCGCGTTATCAACCGCATGCTGAAGCTGGCGCTTGAAAGCTACAGCGACGCGTGGAAAGCGATTAACCCGCTGGAAGTGGAGTACGTTCGCTCTGAGATGCAGGTGAAATTCACCAATATCACCACCTCTCCGAACGACATTGTGGTGAACACGCCGTTCCACGTCGAAATTGGCAACCTGACAGGCGAGTTCAACATCTGCCTGCCTTTCAGCATGATTGAGCCGCTGCGGGAGCTGTTGGTGAACCCGCCGCTGGAAAACTCGCGTCATGAAGATCAGAACTGGCGCGACAATCTGGTGCGTCAGGTTCAGCATTCAGAGCTGGAGCTGGTGGCGAACTTTGCGGACATCCCGCTGCGCCTTTCCCAGATATTAAAGCTGAAACCCGGCGACGTGCTGCCGATTGAAAAACCCGACCGCATTATTGCTCATGTGGACGGCGTACCTGTACTGACCAGCCAGTATGGCACCGTGAACGGTCAGTATGCGTTGCGCGTAGAGCATTTGATCAACCCGATTTTGAATTCGCTGAATGAGGAACAGCCCAAATGAGTGACATGAATAATCCGTCCGATGAGAATACCGGCGCATTGGACGATCTGTGGGCTGACGCGTTAAACGAGCAAAAAACAACGACCAGCAAAAGCGCGGCCGATGCCGTCTTCCAGCAGTTGGGCGGCGGCGACGTCAGTGGAAACCTACAGGATATCGATTTAATCATGGATATTCCGGTCAAGCTGACCGTGGAGCTGGGTCGCACGCGCATGACCATCAAAGAGCTGCTGCGCCTGACGCAGGGTTCAGTGGTCGCGCTGGACGGACTGGCAGGCGAGCCGTTGGATATTCTGATTAACGGCTACCTGATTGCCCAGGGTGAAGTCGTGGTGGTCGCCGATAAATACGGCGTGCGCATCACGGATATCATCACGCCGTCTGAACGTATGCGTCGTCTGAGCCGTTAAGCATGAAAACCCAGGCTACCGTTTCACAGCCCTCTGCCGTATCAGGCTCGCCGTTAGTTCAGGTGAGCGGCGCGCTGTTTGGGATCATCGTGTTGATTCTGGTCGCAGCCTGGGTCATTAAACGCCTGGGGTTTGCGCCCAAAGGCGCCGGTACGCGAGGGTTGAAAGTGTCAGCCAGCACCTCGCTGGGCCCGCGTGAGCGCGTGGTCATTGTCGATGTTGAAGACGCTCGGCTGGTACTGGGCGTCACGGCCACGCACGTCAATGTGTTGCATACCCTCCCCCCTGCGCCTGTCGTTGCAGAAGAAAAACCGGCCGCCCCTGCGGATTTCCAGGCCATGATGAAGAGTTTGTTGAAGCGTTCCGGGAGATCCTGATGCGCCGTTTGTTATCCCTCACGCTGATGGCTTTGTGGTTTATCAGCCCTGCCGCGTTCGCACAATTACCCGGACTGGTCAGCCAACCGCTACCCGGCGGCGGGCAAAGCTGGTCCCTGCCGGTACAGACACTGGTCTTTATTACGTCACTGACGTTCCTGCCCGCCATTTTGCTGATGATGACCAGCTTTACCCGCATCATTATCGTCTTCGGCTTGCTGCGAAACGCGCTGGGAACGCCCTCTGCGCCGCCAAACCAGGTGCTTCTCGGGCTGGCGCTGTTCTTGACGTTTTTTATTATGTCGCCGGTTATCGACAAAATTTACGTGGATGCCTGGCAGCCTTTCAGCGAAGAGAAGATTTCCATGCAGGAAGCGCTGGAAAAAGGCGCTCAGCCGCTACGGGAGTTTATGCTGCGGCAGACCCGTGAGGCTGACCTGGGCCTGTTCGCGCGTCTGGCAAACAGCGGCCCGCTACAGGGGCCGGAAGCCGTGCCGATGCGAATTTTGCTCCCGGCCTACGTCACCAGCGAGTTAAAAACCGCTTTTCAGATCGGTTTTACGATTTTCATCCCCTTCCTGATTATCGATCTGGTTATCGCCAGCGTGTTGATGGCGCTCGGGATGATGATGGTGCCGCCGGCCACCATTGCGCTGCCGTTTAAGCTTATGCTTTTTGTCCTGGTCGACGGCTGGCAGTTGCTCGTTGGCTCTCTTGCCCAAAGTTTTTACAGTTAGAGGCGCGAAATGACACCCGAATCGGTCATGATGATAGGCACGGAGGCAATGAAGGTCGCGCTTGCGCTTGCCGCGCCTCTTCTGCTGGTTGCGCTGTTTACCGGCCTTATCATCAGTATTTTACAGGCCGCCACCCAGATCAACGAAATGACGCTGTCATTTATCCCGAAAATTGTGGCGGTATTTACGGCGATTATTGTGGCGGGCCCCTGGATGCTTAACCTGCTGCTGGATTACGTGCGTACGCTGTTCAGTAACTTGCCGTATATCATCGGATAAGACGCGATGTTGCAGGTCACAAGCGATCAATGGTTATACTGGCTTAACCTCTACTTCTGGCCGCTGTTACGTGTACTGGCGCTGATCTCTACCGCGCCGATCCTCAGTGAACGCACGGTTCCCAAACGGGTAAAGCTGGGGCTGGGGTTTATGATCACTCTCATTATCGCCCCTTCACTCCCGGCGAATAATGTGCCTGTTTTTTCCACCGAAGCCTTATGGCTCGCCATGCAGCAAATCATGATCGGCATTGCGCTAGGGTTTACCATGCAGTTTGCCTTTGCTGCGGTGCGTACGGCGGGGGAATTCATCGGTCTGCAAATGGGTCTCTCTTTCGCCACGTTTGTTGACCCGGGCAGCCGCCTCAATATGCCGGTACTCGCCAGAATCCTCGACATGCTCGCCATGCTGCTGTTTCTTACGTTTAACGGCCATCTGTGGCTGATCTCGCTGCTGGTAGACACCTTCCATACGCTGCCTATCGGCGGCGACCCGGTCAACAGCAATGCGTTTCTGGCGCTTGCCCGGGCAGGCGGACTGATCTTCCTCAACGGACTCATGTTAGCCTTGCCGGTCATTACGTTACTGCTCACCCTCAACCTGTCGCTCGGGCTATTAAACCGTATGGCTCCGCAGTTATCCGTATTTGTTATTGGCTTCCCGCTAACCTTATCCGTCGGCATTTTGTTAATAACCGCGCTCATGCCATTAATTGCCCCTTTCTGTGAACACTTATTCGGTGAAATTTTCAATTTGCTTGCTGATATCGTTAGCGAAATGCCGACAACCAATAACCCATAATTTTTATCCTGTCTTACTAAGGATTTTCCTAAATTTAAAATCTAAAAACATCTACCAGGATATATCTGCTGCGCTTTATTTGTTTTTACCTTACTCACATAACATAACATTTACTTTACTTTGAGAAGATTCCTGGCAAATTATACGTAACTTTACGGGATAGTAAGTTCGCCTGAAAACAGCGAAAGCGTCATCTTAGGTCACTATTATTGTTCCGTTGGGTTGTGATGAGATATTCAGGTAAGGGGAATTATCGTTACGCATTGAGTGAGGGTATGCCATGTCAACGATTATTATGGATTTATGCAGTTACACCCGGCTAGGTTTGACCGGGTATCTGGTAAGCAGAGGGGTGAAAAAAAGGGAAATCAACGACATTGAGACCGTTGACGAACTCGCCATCGCTTGTGACTCACAGCAGCCTTCTGTGGTGTTTATTAATGAGGACTGTTTCATCCATGATCCATCTAACAGTCAGCAAATAAAGCAGATCATTAATCAGCATCCCAACACGTTATTTATTGTTTTTATGGCAATTGCTAATGTGCATTTTGATGAATACTTATTAGTAAGAAAAAACTTATTGATTAGTTCAAAATCAATTAAGCCAGATTCTCTGGATGATATTCTTGGCGATATTCTGAAAAAAGAGACGGATATTGTAGGAGTAGTAAATTTACCTACGTTATCTTTAAGCCGTACTGAATCCAGTATGTTGCGAATGTGGATGGATGGACAGGGAACAATACAGATTTCAGATCAAATGAATATCAAGGCAAAGACGGTGTCATCCCACAAAGGGAATATTAAACGGAAGATAAAAACGCATAATAAACAGGTTATCTATCATGTCGTGCGGCTGACGGATAACGTGACAAACGGAATTTTTGTTAACATGCGATGAGGCCCCCTGACTGGTGGATATTCCACCAGTCAGGGTAAAAGCGACGAAAATCACATTACTCTGTTTTTTCCACAAAGATCCCATCCTGATGGCCTGACTCATTGAAGAACCAGATACCGAGCGGGTAGTCTTCCAGCGAAACCAGGTACATCGTACCTTCACTAAACTCTTCAACCGCCAATACCACGCCTGGCCGACGAGGGCCGCCGTCTGTTTTGACTGTTACCCGATCATTCACCTTCATCAATTATCCTCCTGTGGCTTTGTGCCAGTGTAGAACAAATTCCTTTTTCTGGCAGCGTCTGCCGCGCGTGATTGCTGGTTTTCTCAACGGTCTATACTTACAGATGCCACGGTTAAATGAGGTACTGAAGATGAAAACCGCGAAAGAGTACAGCGAAACGGCCAAGCGCGAAGTCAGCGTTGATGTTGACGCCCTGCTCGCGGCGATCAATGAAATCAGCGAGAGCGAAATTCATCGCAGCGCTGATGATCCTGAGAAAGTCAGTGTGGATGGCCGCGATTATCATACATGGCATGAATTAGCGGATGCGTTTGAACTCGATATTCATGATTTTAGCGTCACGGAAATCAATCGCTGATCTGGGGTGAAAAAAATCCCGGCTCGCAGAGCCGGGATCAAACTTGCTTATGCAAGAAGCACTTGAAAATTCGTTACACCAGAAAATCTGATGTGCGTTTTACCTTATCTGCAATTTTTTTGTATGACAAGCAAATATTTCTCGCAGAAATGATTAATACAGCTAATGGTTCAGCGTGTATCAGGCGACGGCGCGGGATGGTCGTCACGGACACAAACCTGATTGCGCCCGGCCTGTTTTGCCAGATACAACCGGCGATCCGCCAGCGACTGCAACTGTTCAAAATCGTAGTCTCCGTTCTCCTGCGCCCCGCTTACGCCCAGCGATGCACTAATGCGCAGAGTCGTGCCTTTTGCGATCAGGATTTCTTTGTCGTTCACGCGCTGGCGTATCCGCTCTGCGATCTGTGCTGCCTGCACCAGCGTCGTCCCCGGTAAGACAATACAGAACTCTTCGCCGCCTACACGCCCGGCAAGGTCATGCGAACGTATTGTGCCGCTAATAAGCCCGGCGGCATGGGAGAGCACCCGGTCTCCCGCCTGATGGCCGAAACGGTCATTGACGCTCTTAAAGTGATCCAAATCGATCTGAATAACGGAAAACGGCTGCCGCTGCTCATGGCAGCGCTGTATCAGTACGCGCGCTCTCTCAAACAATGCGCCACGGTTATACAGCCGCGTCAAAGGATCGTGCCAGGTCTGCCATTGCAGGGAACTTTGCAGCACAAACATATTGCTGACCATCTTGCGGATAACAACCCATGAGATGAGCAACATCATCGTGAAAAGCGCCCACAGGAGACCAAGCGCAATACTGATACTGCCAAAAGCCCCCTGCACGCCTTCTCTCAGGGTATGAACACGCAAAAGCACGCCATCGAAATGATCCAGCCTTTCCCAACTGATATAGCGGCTGCCCATACGGATACCGCCATGCGTATCATGTTCGATGTCATTCGCGAGCAACGCCAGTTCAAGGTCATCAAAGGTATTAACCTGACGCTTTTCCGGCGTTGAGGTCGCCAGTAGCCTGAGCTGATAGTCGTAGAGCTGGTACTCCCCTTCGGAATCTTTTTCGACCGCATCCTCCAGGAAACGCTTCATGGATGACACCGGAATATCCATTGCCAGCACGCCATACCAGTGTCTTTCGTTATCCAGCGACAGGCTCACGGTGACCTTTTGTTGCACTTCGCCGCCCGGCACCGGCGAGCTAAACCAGCGCACGCCGCGCGCTGAATTTTGTCGTTGGGATTGTCCGCTGAACCAGGGTTGGATCACATACTGGTAATAGCGGGACATAATGTCGCCGCCATTGGTTGTGGGTTCAGTTGAGACATAAAAGCCTGAACGCGAAACATACATTGTCCGCTGCGCCAGCATGGTAGAAGAATGCGCCAGCCGTAACAAATACCCCAGTTCCAGCGCGGCGCTTAACTCGTTTGCCAGCGCATCGTTATCCCGCGTGAGAAGCGTTGTACGGTTAACAAACGCGTCAGAGACGCCGTTAAGCGGTAACGTTCGCCGTCTGTCTAGCTCCAGTTGCCAGAAACTTTTGCCGCGCAGTTGCGCAAATTGCGCCACCGCATCGTGCAGGTCGGCAAAATCGAGCGGCGTGACCAGCGCTTCGTACATACCGTTGCGCAGAAACAAGAGTTTATCCACGCTGAATTGCAGCTGTCTGTCCAGCACATTAGCAACGTTTTCCAGATGGTTACGTTGACTGGCCCGGTATGCCGACTCCAGCACGACCACTTCACGCCAGGTCAGCAATGTTGAACAAATCATCACAACCAGAAAACAGATATTTACGACATGGCCTGGCCCAAAGCGTCGTGCTAATGTTCTCAGCCAGCTCCAGTTTCCTGGCGTTGTTTCATGCGGCACCTGACGGCTCCCTACTTTTATTCCTGAACTATGTGTCGCGACTCAACGGCTATTTTCTGGGGTAACAAAACGCCCGGCATTAACCGGGCGTTCCTTTATCAGACATCTTCCCGCAACCGCCTGCCATCACCGGGCATAAGTTCATTCTCGTGGAATGCTTCCCGTTTGACGCCAAAACCGTCATACCAACGGCACTCCACCATGCCGCTGGAATAACCGGTTACGATCATGCGTGGACCACCTTCTTTTGCGATAACTTCCTCACTGACAAAAAAGACCATACCTGCCTCCTGTATCCAGTGAAACTTTTTCACCTTAGACGACGATGGCCTTTTTTGCATAATCCGGCGAGGCATAAATTAGTGCGAACCACCGCGAACGTTGGCAACAGTTTTTACCAGCCCCACCACCACGCTGCCGATGATGAAACCGAGCACCAGATTAATCAACATGGGAAGCGTGAGCGCAATAAGACCATTCTGCTGCTGAGCAAAATGTTCGATCGCGTGGTGTAATGGCGCGATGCCGTGCACCACGATCCCGCCCCCCACCAGGAACATCGCGAGTGTGCCGACAATGGACAGCGCCTTCATAAGCCAGGGCGCCGTAACCAGTAGCCCTTTGCCCACCGCCTGAGCCAGTACGCTGCGTTTTTCCGCCAGCCAGTACCCCATGTCGTCCAGTTTTACGATGAGTCCCACCAGACCATAAACGCCAATCGTCACCACCAGCGCGATACCGGACAACACCAGAACCTGATTGAGCAACGGCGCGTCCGCGACAATTCCCAGCGTAATCGCGACGATCTCCGCAGAAAGGATAAAGTCGGTGCGCACGGCCCCTTTCACTTTCTCCTTCTCAAACGTGAGAGGATCTTGTGCGGCGATCGCGGCCAGACGCTGCTGACGCGCCTCCGGGCTCTCTTTGTGCTTTCGGGCCTCAAGCGTGTGTAAAACTTTCTCTACGCCTTCAAAACAGAGAAAAGCGCCCCCAATCATCAACAACGGGGTAATCGCCCACGGGATAAAAGCGCTGATCAGCAGCGCCAGAGGCACCAGGATAACCTTGTTGATCAACGACCCTTTCGCCACGCTCCAGACGACCGGCAGTTCGCGGTTCGCCCGCACGCCCGTCACCTGCTGCGCGTTTAGCGACAGGTCATCACCCAATACGCCTGCCGTTTTTTTCGCGGCCAGTTTTCCCATCATCGAGATATCATCCAACAGCGTGGCGATGTCATCGAGCAACGTCAGCAAACTACTTCCTGCCAAAATAAATCCCTCAATATTTTTCTTTTGAAGAGGTAAGTATGAAGTAAAAAACGTAATGCCGAAACGGGTAGCAATCGTCAACAAAAATTTAACAAAAGAGTGCAATTATAACGCTCGCCAGCGCGATAGTTTTGACGTTTACTATGTTGCACCTTTTTATTTCCGCCGTGAGGGATTATGCGTTTCAGGCAGTTACTACCACTTTTTAGCGCACTCTTCGCGCTGTATATCATTTGGGGTTCCACGTACTTCGTTATTCGTATTGGCGTTGAGAGTTGGCCGCCGCTGATGATGGCGGGCGTCCGTTTTCTGTCTGCGGGGATTTTGTTAACAACATTCTTACTTCTTCGTGGGCATAAACTGCCCCCTTTGCGTCAATTACTCAATGCCGCGCTGATTGGCATTCTGCTGCTGGCGGTGGGGAACGGTCTGGTTACCGTAGCGGAACATCAGGATGTACCGTCCGGCATCGCCGCCGTGGTGGTCGCGACGGTTCCACTCTTCACGCTATGCTTCAGCCATTTCTTTGGCATTAAAACGCGAAAACTGGAGTGGGCAGGCATCGCCATCGGCCTGGCGGGGATCATCATGCTCAATAGCGGCGGAAATTTGAGCGGCAACCCCTGGGGCGCGCTGTTGATCCTGATTGGCTCGATGAGCTGGGCATTCGGCTCCGTGTTCGGCGCCCGCATCGCGTTGCCGACAGGCATGATGGCCGGAGCGATTGAAATGCTGGCTGCCGGTGTTGTGCTGATGTTCGCTTCCTTTATCGCCGGGGAAAAGCTGACGACGATGCCGACGCTCTCCGGCTTCATGGCGGTAGGTTATCTGGCGCTATTCGGTTCCATTATCGCCATTAACGCCTATATGTATTTGATCCGTAATGTCAGCCCGGCGCTGGCAACCAGTTACGCCTACGTCAACCCGGTAGTGGCGGTGTTGCTGGGAACAGGTCTGGGGGGAGAAAGCCTTTCTTCCGTCGAGTGGCTGGCATTAGGGGTAATTGTTTTCGCTGTCGTCCTGGTGACGCTGGGGAAATATTTGTTTCCCGCCAGACCCGCGACCGCAGTGAGCGAATCGGAGAAATCACTCCAGTAAATGAATACCCTTCGTGTCGATCTGCGCGGTGGGGCCACCGCCGCAGATCCACTCTTCAAGCCGTTCCGCCAGTGCGGCGTCGCTGAGTTTCAACCGGCCACGCAAAGCACACTCCCAGACAATCAGCACACGCCAGCCAAGCTCGCGAAGCCTCAGCATGTCTCGCCGATCGCGCTCCACATTTTTACCGATTTTGTTCAGCCAGAACTCGGTACGCGTGGCGGGAACTTTGAACAGGTGGCAGTCATGATGATGCCAGAAACAGCCGTGCGTGAAGATAACGCAGCGATACTCATCCACGACAAAATCCGGGCGTCCGGGCAACGTGGCGTCCTGCACATGAAACGCCATCCCCTGCTCCTGCAACAGACCGGCAAGGCGTTTTTCTATCGCCGTATCGCGCGTGGCTATCGCCCGCATATTCTTGCTGCGCGTCGCCTTATCGTGTACGTCCGCCATGCTGGCTCTCTTTCTGGCGCAATGTAACGGCCTGTTTAATTCTCGACTCCAGCAGTTTTGCTACTGCGGCAAATGCCGGAACCACGACGGAGTTACCAAACTGACGGTAGGCCTGGGTGTCTGAAACGGGAATGCGGAACTGATATCCCTGCGGCGATTCAAATCCCATTAACCGCGCGCACTCTCTGGGCGTTAACCGGCGTGGACGGTGCTGCTGATTCACCGGATCGTCGAAATTCGCCTCTCCTGCGGCCATATCCCAGCCACGGTCAATCAGTATCTCCGCGCCATCTTTATAGTAACGCGCCGACAATGTGCGCGTTACGCTGCCGGGATTCGCAGGATAGACCATTCCATAGCCAAAACCGTTACCCCGGGCCTGATGCTTTTTCGCGTAGCGGTACAAATACTTCCACAATACCGGCGTCAGCACATATTTCGCTTCAACCGCCGGTTCAAGCAGTTCCGCCAGCGTGATGCGCTGCTGCGGATAGCGTGTGGCAATATCCCGCAGCGTAAAATCGGTTTTCAGATTAAGATCGCGGCGGAACCCCACCAGCACAATCCTCTCCCGATGCTGGGGTAAAAAATGGCGGCCATCAATAATTTTCGGGTCGTCCGGCCCGTTATCCGCAGCATCAGCGACGTCATACCCCAGTTCGTCAAGCGTTTGCATAATGATGCGAAACGTTTTTCCCTGGTCGTGGCTTTTCAGGTTTTTGACGTTTTCGAGCACAAAAATCGCCGGGCGTCGGGCGTCAATAACCCGCACGACATCGAAAAAGAGCGTCCCCTGCGTATCGCAGGCGAAACCATGCGCCCGTCCCATCGCGTTTTTCTTTGATACGCCTGCCAGAGAGAATGGCTGGCAGGGAAAACCAGCCAGTAGAACATCGTGCTCCGGTATGTGCTGGCGAATATGCTCCGCCGCTTCGCTATCGCTCACGCCGTCGCGGTGGCTCAGCGTAATATCGCGAATATCTTCATTGAAATGATGCCGTTGCGGATCGCAGTAATAATTGGCTTTATAGGTGCGTACCGCGTGTTTATTCCATTCGCTGGTAAACACGCACTGCCCGCCTATCGCTTCAAAGCCACGGCGAATTCCGCCGATCCCGGCGAAGAGATCGACAAAACGAAAGGCATAATGCGGATGGTGTGCCGGAGGCGTTGGCAACAATGTCCTGAGGTGCGTATATTCACTCTCGCTCAAACGATGCCACGCCGTTGCGTTCGCCACGACGCGTTTAAAAATAGCCGGGCTCCAGTGGTTCTCCCCAACGCCATTCAGATGCGCCACCAGCGTTTTCACATCATAGATTTCCAGCAGTTTGCCCAGCAACGCCTGTACGGCAGCCCCGGCATTGTCCGTCATCAGATCCTGGAAACCTGTTACTGAAAGATTTTCCTGCATACATTTAACCGGCGAAATTGATATTCGACAGGTTAACACAAAATGAACGCGTTTACGTTTTGGGTATGGTCGCTACTTATCGCGGCTAAAAGCCTGAATTACCGTCTGATCCAACGAGTCGTACTCCCCCCTTAGCTCCGCGCTTAGCTTCGCCATCCAGGTCACCAGGAAGTCGGCGTTATGCTCTGCCAGCAGCTTTCCCCGCGCGGTTTGCATGGTATGCGGCAAGGTCAGAAGTTTTGTCTGAAAATGGTCGAGGGCGAATTGCTTATCGTTAAGCGGGCGACGTTGCGCGAAGGGATCTTCAGCATCAAATAGCGAAACGCCCAGCCCGCCGGAAACGGCAAACACGCGCGCCAGACCGATTGCGCCCAGTGCTTCAAGCCGGTCGGCATCCTGCACAATCTTCGCCTCGCTGGTCATTGGCGCAATGTGGGCGCTAAAACTGTGCGCCTCAATCGCATGACTGACTGCCGCTAATTTCTCTTCAGGATACGCAGGGAAATCGTTCATTAATATGCGACGAGCCGCGTCAGCGGCCAGCACGGATGAACGATGGCGATCGGGATGATTTTTCGGCAGGCTGACGATATCGTGGAAATAACACGCGGTCAGCACAACAAGCCAGTCAACATCCTCATCCGTAGACAGCTTTTGTGCCGTTCCCCAGACGCGACGAAAATGAAAAATGTCATGGGCGCTATCCTGCTCGTGGTGATTTTTGCCCAACCACGCTTCGAACTGCGATTGCCAGTAGTGTAAATCCACGCTGCCTCCTCTGAATCAGAAAGCAACATTAGCAATATTCCGCCTTGTCTTCACGCTCAATGATTACGGGAGGAGGTATCAGACAGGTTGACGAAGGCAATAAATGGAATAAAAAGCAAATCCGAACGACGTTAAAATAGCGCTAATCACGATAAAATATTCACAAAATAAATTCTAAAAACGCAAACCATAATTTATTAAAAGAAAAACATAATACAGTTAAATATAAAGCAATAAATATATATTAAATTATTTATAATCACACCCAAAGAAATAATTAGAAATATTTTAAATACATTTGTTACATGTAATATTTAAAAAATAATGAACTTCCTGGAATAGTATTCAACAGTGATCTTCAGGATTCGATCACTTATTCATATCAATTATTATTATAGGGAATACATAATGAAAAGAAAAGTTCTGGCGATGCTTGTCCCTGCTCTATTAATTGCAGGCGCTGCAAATGCGGCTGAAGTGTATAATAAAGACGGCAATAAACTGGACCTGTACGGTAAAGTTGATGGCCTGCGTTATTTCTCTGACGATGCAGGCAGCGACGGCGACATGTCCTATGCCCGTCTGGGTTTTAAAGGCGAAACGCAAATTGCCGAGCAGTTAACCGGTTACGGTCAGTGGGAATACAACATTCAGGCCAACGGTACTGAAGGTGATAAAGGTGACTCCTGGACTCGTCTCGGCTTCGCTGGTTTAGGTTTTGGTCAAAACGGTACTTTCGATTACGGTCGTAACTACGGCGTGGTTTACGACGTAGAAGCCTGGACCGATATGCTGCCAGAATTCGGCGGCGATACTTACACTCAGACTGACGTTTATATGTTAGGCCGTACTAACGGCGTAGCAACCTACCGTAATAACGGCTTCTTTGGTCTGGTTGATGGTCTGAACTTTGCGCTCCAGTATCAGGGTAATAATGAAGGCACCGATTTTGGTCAGGAAGGTTCCGGCAATAGCGCAGGTCGCAAGCTGGCCAAAGAAAACGGCGACGGCTTCGGTATGTCCACCTCCTACGACTTCGACTTCGGTTTAAGCCTGGGTGCGGCATACGCCAATTCCGATCGTACCGATGCTCAGGTTGCTCGTGGTTACGGTGACGGCATGAACCAGCGTAATAACTATGCTGGTGGCGATAAAGCTGAAGCCTGGACCGTTGGTGCTAAATATGACGCCTACAATGTTTACCTCGCCGCCATGTACGCTGAAACCCGTAATATGACTTACTATGGCAATGGCGACAGCGAACTTAATGGCGGTATCGCCAACAAAACGCAGAACTTTGAAGTTGTTGCACAGTATCAGTTTGATTTCGGTCTGCGCCCGTCTATTGCCTACCTGCAATCTAAAGGCAAAGACTTAGGTGGTCAGGAAGTAAGACACGGCAACTGGCGTTACACCGATAAAGATCTGGTGAAATATGTTGATGTAGGTATGACCTATTACTTCAACAAAAATATGTCCACCTATGTTGATTATAAAATCAACCTGCTGGATGAAGACGATAGCTTCTACGCAGACAACGGTATCGCAACCGATGATATCGTAGCCGTCGGTCTGGTTTACCAGTTCTAATATTCATTAGATACTGCACTAAGCCCGCATAATGGAATAATTTCATGATGCGGGCTTTTTATTATCACGCGCGCCCTTTAGACCAATATGCCATAAAGTTAATCGCTTTGTGCTCAACGCCACGCTCGCCAATTAAATGGCGGCGCAGCAGTTTGACGACGGTGGACTCTGCGGCCACCCATCCATAAAACGCCGTGCTGCTGGTCGTGGCCTTATCCCAGAGAAGCTCCCCTTCGGCTTCTTCTTTCACCGTATCCACCGTATCGGGATGGCGACTTTCGGGTACTCTGGCATGCGTTTTCACGGCCTGAATCAGGCATTCACCGTGCTTCGTCGCTGCGGGGTTACGCGGCAACCAAAAAATGTCGGCGAACTTAAACTCGCTTAAATTCGCGCAGTCGCCCTGTTCAGGAACTTCAAAGAACGCCTGAACCTGTGGCGGGTTGGTCTGTCTCGCCAGCATCTCAAGGATACCGCGCGCGGCGGGGAGCGCCGTCTCATCAGCAATGATTAACGCATTCCGCAGTCCCTGGGGAGGCGTCCATTCATAGCCGCCGCTGTCTTCAGCATACGCCGCGTCAGGCGCCACCATCTGAATGGCGTCGCCGGGTCTGGCGTTAATCGCCCATGCCGAAGCCGGTCCTTCTGTACCATGATTGATAAATTCCACGGTAACCTCCTGGCGAGCAGGATCGACATGTCGCAGCGTATAGGTGCGGATAACCGGGCGCTTCTCTTTTGGCATCCCCAGTACAAGCTGATACCAGTGCCCTTCGGCAGGCAACGACGGCGGCGTACCGTCTTCAGACGGAAACAACATCTTAATGCGCTGATCCGGCGAGTCGCATTTCATCTGCGCCACCTCCTGCCCGCTGAAAACCAGGCTCAGCAGCGAAGGGGAAACTTCCGTCTTACGCGCCAGTTGAACGTTGAACAGGCGGTAGCCCTGAACTCCAGCCATAACTTTTCCTTACGCTTAAATCGCGGAATGACGTGAACGGTAGCAGCTGTGCCAGATAAAGCCAGACACCACGGTAAATAACACAGCGACGAAAAAAGCCGCCACAATCAGCGCCGCTGCGGCGCCGGTTTTCGACACCAGCGGCACCAGCAATGCGCAAAACCCATAGCCAAGCGTGTGGCTGGTCGCGATCCAGCCCGCGCCCGCGCCGTCTGTCAGCTTATCATTCAGTAAAAGCTGATAAGCGGGTGTTGCCAGAGCAGCCCCAAACGACAGCACCGCACAGCCGAGGTAAAACAACCATAGCTGTTCGGCGAGCATTATCGCCAGGCCACAAATCATCAGCGCTCCGGCACTCAAGAGCAGCGCCATCGGCGTCAGGCGCTGCGGGCGGAGCACCCCGAACTGTGCGGTAAGTGCGGCAACCGCGGCCAGCCCCAACAGCCACGCCACCTGGTGGCTAATGGCGGCGGTATCCGTGGCGAACTGACGAGTAAGGGCGGGCGAAAGACCAAGCTGCATCATGCTCACCGCCGCAGCTAATAACAGCGCGCAAAGCAGATAAGGCAGGCAATCCAGCCTCAGGCTGGCGCTCTTGCGCTCCGTTGCGGGCTGCGGTGGCGTGCCAGGCAACCGCAGCAGCATCACCAGCGCCAGCAATGGCGCTGCCATCAGCAGCCCCATCGGCGCCAGAGGGTGAATTACCAGCATCGCCGCCGCGCACAACGGCCCGAATAGTCTGCCGCAGCTCAAGCCGGAGCTAATGGTTGCCAGAGCGACCATGCGATTCCCTTCCCCCGCTCTCTGCAATGCCCAGACCTGACAGGCTGGCACCATCGCCGACACGGTAAGCCCGTAGGCGATCCGCGCGATGATTAATATTCCCAGCCCCACCGCTGTTGTTACGGCACCGGTCGCCATCAGCATGCTTCCCAGCCCAAGCAGAGTAAAGCTTGCGCCGTATCCCCCCAGTGCCCACAGCACCACAGGCTTACTGCCCACACGGGCAATTTGCTTTCCCCACCACGGGGAAGACGGCAGGAACAGCATTGAGCCAAGCATCAGCAAAGCCGCCCAAATCGACAGGCTCAGGTTTGTCTGAATCACCAGTACAGGGATCGCGACCAGCAGGCCGTTTTGCCCGACACCGAGTAACCCCGCACTGAACGCAAGCGGCCAGCAGGACAATGGTTTTTGCGGCGTTTCCGCGCTCTCAAGAGACGTCACGATGTTGCAATTCCATGTATTAATTGTGTTTATTTGTAAAATTAATTTTACCGATTCTAACAATTGTTATTGATAATGAGAAACCTTATCGGCAAAATTCGCATTATCATAACGAGTGGGATCTGTTTGATTATGACTTTGCCAACTAAAACGTCAGCCCTGGATGTGGCTGCGCAGTGCTTCCTGAATTCCCTGGTTCGTGAAACCAAAGACTGGCGGCTGACGGAATACCAGCCAACCGAATTGATCATCCCGCTGGGCGAACAGCAGGCGCTCCATTTCAGAGTGGCTTATTTTTCCCCAACCCAGCATCACCGCTTTGAATTTCCGGCGCGTCTGGTCACGGCCTCCGGCAGTCACCCCGTCGATTTCGCCACCCTCTCCCGGCTTATTGTTGATAAGCTCCAGCACCAACTCTTGCTGCCCGCGACCAGTTGCGAAACCTTCCACCAGCGAGTGATGGAAAGCCACGCCCATACGCAGCAGGCGATTGATGCCCGCCATGACTGGGCAGCCCTGCGTGAAAAGGCGTTGAACTTTGGCGAGGCGGAGCAGGCTCTGCTGGTCGGGCACGCCTTCCACCCGGCGCCTAAGTCTCATGAACCGTTTAACCAGCAGGAGGCCGAACGCTACCTGCCGGACTTCGCGCCCCACTTCCCGCTGCGGTGGTTTGCGGTGGACAAAACGCAGATCGCCGGTGAAAGCCTGCATCTCAACCTGCAACAGCGGTTGACGCGATTTGCCGCAGAGAATGCGCCGCAGTTACTCAATGAATTAAGCGACAATCAATGGCTATTCCCGCTGCACCCGTGGCAGGGGGAGTATCTGTTGCAGCAGGAGTGGTGCCAGGAGCTTGTCGCTAAAGGGCTGATTAAAGATTTAGGCGAAGCCGGCGCGCCGTGGCTACCGACCACCTCTTCCCGCTCGCTCTACTGCGCCACCAGCCGCGACATGATCAAATTCTCCCTGAGCGTGCGCCTGACCAACTCCGTCCGTACCCTGTCAGTGAAAGAAGTGAAGCGTGGAATGCGCCTGGCGCGCCTGGCGCAAACCGACGACTGGCAGACGCTACAGGCTCGCTTCCCGACTTTCCGGGTGATGCAGGAAGACGGCTGGGCCGGGCTGCGCGATCTCCACGGCAACATCATGCAGGAAAGTCTGTTTGCCCTGCGTGAAAACCTGCTGGTGGATCAGCCGCAAAGCCAGACTAACGTACTGGTCTCCCTGACCCAGGCCGCACCGGATGGAGGTGATTCGCTGCTGGTTGCGGCGGTAAAACGCCTGAGCGATCGCCTCGGCATCACTGCGCAACAGGCCGCCCACGCATGGGTCGATGCTTACTGTCAGCAGGTGCTGAAGCCGCTGTTTACGGCTGAAGCGGATTACGGCCTGGTGCTGCTGGCGCATCAGCAAAATATTCTGGTTCAGATGCTTGGGGATCTGCCGGTCGGGCTTATCTACCGTGACTGCCAGGGCAGCGCGTTTATGCCTCACGCGGCAGGCTGGCTCGACACCATTGGCGAGGCGCAGGCGGAAAACGTCTTCACCCATGAGCAGTTGCTGCGCTACTTCCCTTATTACCTGCTGGTTAACTCCACTTTTGCCGTGACCGCCGCGCTGGGCGCTGCCGGGCTGGACAGTGAAGCGAATCTGATGGCTCGTGTACGAACGTTGCTGGCTGAAGTGCGTGATCAGGTGACTCATAAAACCTGCCTCAACTACGTGCTGGAAAATCCGTACTGGAACGTAAAAGGTAACTTTTTCTGTTATCTGAACGACCACAACGAGAACACCATCGTCGATCCCTCGGTGATCTACTTCGATTTCGCCAACCCGCTGCTGGCTCAGGAGGGTTAAATGTCTAAGGCAAACATCGTTCACAGCGGATATGGACTGCGCTGTGAAAATCTCGACAAGCCTCTGAATCTTAGCTGGGGGCTGGACAATAGCGCGGTGCTGCGCTGGCCGGGGCCTCTGCCGACAGGGTGGCTGCGCGACGCGCTGGATCAGATATTTATCGCCGCACCGCAACTTTCAGCGGTGGTTCTCCCCTGGGCCGAATGGCGCGAGGAGCCACAGGCGCTGACGCTTTTCGGGCAGGTAAAAAGCGACATCATCCATCGCACCACCTTCTGGCAGTTACCGCTATGGCTGAGTTCTCCGGCAAACCGGGCCTCCGGCGAAATGGTTTTTGATGCAGAGCGTGAGATTTATTTCCCGCTGCGCCCGCCCCGTCCGCAGGGCGAGGTTTATCGCCGTTACGATCCACGCGTTCGCAAGACGCTGAGTTTCCGCGTTGCCGATCCCGTTCTTGATGCAGAACGTTTCACCCGCTGGATGAACGATCCGCGCGTTGAATATTTCTGGGAGCAAAGCGGCTCGCTGGAGGTACAGACCGCCTATCTGGAGCGCCAGCTCACCGGTAAACATGCGTTCCCGCTGATCGGCTGCTTCGACGATCGGCCGTTTAGCTATTTCGAAATCTACTGGGCGGCGGAAGACCGCATTGGCCGCCACTATTCATGGCAACCCTTTGACCGTGGCCTGCATCTGCTGGTTGGTGAACAGCAATGGCGCGGAGCCCACTACGTGCAAAGCTGGCTGCGCGGGCTGACGCATTACCTGCTGCTGGATGAGCCCCGCACGCAGCGCACCGTACTTGAGCCACGCGCCGATAACCAGCGCCTGTTCCGCCACCTTGAGCCTGCGGGATACCGGACAATTAAAGAGTTCGACTTCCCACACAAGCGCTCGCGCATGGTGATGGCGGATCGCCATCACTTCTTCACGGAGGTCGGTCTGTAATGAATCACAAGGATTGGGATTTTGTTAACCGCCAGCTGGTGGCAAAAATGCTGGCCGAGCTGGAGTATGAGCAGGTTTTCCACGCGGAATCTCAGGGCGATGGCCGCTACTGCATTAACCTGCCGGGTGCGCAATGGCGCTTCAGCGCTGAACGCGGCATCTGGGGCTGGCTGTGGATTGATGCTCAAACGCTGCGCTGTGCGGACGAGCCCGTTCTGGCGCAAACGCTACTGATGCAGCTAAAGCCGGTGCTGTCGATGAGCGATGCCACCGTTGCTGAGCATATGCAGGATTTGTATGCCACGCTGCTGGGCGACCTGCAACTGCTGAAGGCTCGTCGCGGGCTGAGCGCCAGTGACCTGATTGATCTTGATGCCGACCGCCTGCAATGCCTGCTAAGCGGCCATCCTAAATTCGCTTTTAATAAAGGACGTCGGGGCTGGGGCAAAGAGGCGCTGGAGCGATATGCGCCAGAGTACGCCAACACCTTCAGACTGCACTGGCTGGCGGTAAAACGTGAGCATATGGTCTGGCGCTGCGACAGCGAGCTGGATATTCAGCAGTTGTTGGCGGCCGCGATGGACCCGCAGGAGTTTGCCCGCTTCAATCAGGTCTGGCAGAACAACGGGCTGGATAACGACTGGCTGCCACTGCCGGTACATCCGTGGCAGTGGCAGCAAAAAATCGCCCTCGACTTCATCGCCGATCTTGCCGAAGGCAGGATGGTTTCTCTCGGCGAGTTTGGCGACTTGTGGCTCGCCCAGCAGTCGCTGCGCACCCTGACCAACGCCAGTCGCCAGGGCGGGCTGGATATCAAGCTGCCGCTGACCATCTACAACACCTCCTGCTACCGGGGGATTCCGGGCAAATACATCGCCGCCGGGCCGCTGGCCTCACGCTGGCTGCAACAGGTTTTTGCGACCGACGCCACGCTTAAGCAAAGCGGCGCGGTGATCCTCGGTGAACCGGCGGCGGGCTATGTGTCCCATGAAGGCTATGCCGCGCTTGCCCAGGCCCCCTACCGCTACCAGGAGATGCTCGGCGTTATCTGGCGTGAGAATCCGTGTCGCTGGCTGAAGCCGGACGAAAGTCCGATTCTGATGGCGACACTGATGGAGTGCGATGAAAACAATCAGCCGCTGATAGGCGCATATATCGACCGCTCCGGGCTGGACGCTGAAACCTGGCTCACGCAGCTGTTCCGGGTGGTAGTGGTTCCGCTGTATCACCTGCTCTGCCGCTACGGCGTCGCGCTTATCGCCCACGGACAAAATATAACGCTCGCCATGAAAGAGGGCGTACCGCAGCGCGTGCTGTTGAAAGACTTCCAGGGCGATATGCGGCTGGTGAAAGATGCGTTCCCGGAGATGGACTCCCTGCCTCAGGAGGTGCGGGACGTCACCGCTCGCCTGAGCGCCGACTACTTAATTCATGATTTGCAGACCGGCCACTTCGTGACGGTTCTGCGCTTTGTTTCGCCGCTGATGGCTCGCCTTGGCGTACCGGAGAGGCGTTTTTATCAACTGCTGGCAGCAGTGTTGAGTGATTACATGCAGGAACATCCACAAATGTCAGCGCGCTTTGCGCTTTTCTCACTCTTCAAGCCACAAATTATTCGCGTAGTGCTGAACCCGGTAAAACTGACCTGGCCCGACCAGGACGGCGGCAGCCGCATGTTGCCGAATTACCTTGAGGATCTGCAAAACCCGCTGTGGCTGGCAACCAGGGACTGAATCATGACAAACACTGTAGATTTTATTGGCGTAGGCATCGGCCCGTTCAACCTGAGCATCGCGGCGCTGTCTCATCAGGCCGAAGGATTAAGCAGCCGCTTCTTTGACGGCCGCCCGCATTTTGCCTGGCATCCCGGCATGCTGGTGCCGGACTGCCATATGCAGACCATGTTCCTGAAAGATCTGGTTAGCGCCGTGGCTCCCACAAGCCCGTACAGCTTTGTTAACTATCTGGTGAAGCGCAAAAAATTCTACCGCTTCCTGACCACCGAACTGCGTACCGTGTCCCGCGATGAGTTTTCCGATTACCTGCGCTGGGCCGCCGAAGGGATGAACAATCTGCATTTCAATCATACCGTTGAAAGTATTGATTTCGACGAGAGACGCCAGCGGTTTGTGGTGCAGACCAGCCAGGGCGAAAGCGTTGCCCGCAATATCTGCCTTGGCATTGGCAAGCAACCGCACCTGCCGCCTTGCGTAAAAACGGCGACGCAAACCTGCTTCCACGCCAGTGAAATGAGCCTGCGCCAGCCAGACCTCGGCGGCAAGCGAGTCACCGTGGTTGGCGGCGGGCAAAGCGGCGCCGACCTGTTCCTCAATGCGCTGCGCGGAGAATGGGGCGACGTTGCAGAGATCAGTTGGGTCTCGCGCCGCAATAACTTTAACGCGCTGGATGAGGCGGCGTTCGCCAACGAATACTTCACGCCTGAGTACGTTTCAGGCTTCGTCGGTCTGAATGAAAGCGCGCGCCAGAAGATGCTCGACGAGCAGAAAATGACCTCCGACGGCATCACGGCCGACTCGCTACTGACCATCTATCGCGAGTTGTATCACCGCTTCGAGGTACTGAGGCAACCGCGTAACGCCCGTCTGCTGCCAAGCCGCTCGGTCACCGGGCTGGAAAGTCGTGGCCAGAGCTGGCAACTGCTGCTGGAGCATCATCTGGATAACGGCTATGACACTCTGGAAAGCGACGTGGTGATTTTCGCCACCGGCTACCGTCCCGCGCTGCCGCAGATACTTTCACCGCTGATGTCGCGAATCGCCATGCGCGATGAGTGCAATTTCAAAGTACGCGACGACTTCACCCTGGAGTGGAACGGCCCGAAAGAGAACAACATCTTCGCGGTCAACGCCAGTATGCAAACCCACGGCATCGCCGAACCACAGCTCAGCCTGATGGCCTGGCGCTCCGCCCGTATTCTTAATCGCGCGCTGGGGCGTGATTTATTCGATCTCAGTATGCCGCCCGCCCTGATTCAATGGCGCAGCGGCAGCCGGGAAAAACCGCAGCCGGAGGCTGCTTCTTTAACTCGCTACACAGCATCTTTGGGCTGATTTTTTCCGCCCGTGTGAAGGAATAATGATGATAAGCAAAAAGTATACGCTTTGGGCTCTCAACCCACTGCTTCTCGCCATGATGGCGCCAGCAGTCGCTCAACAAACCGATGATGAAACGCTCGTGGTGTCTGCCAACCGCAGCAATCGCACCGTAGCGGAGATGGCGCAAACCACCTGGGTTATCGAAAACGCCGAACTGGAACAGCAGATTCAGGGCGGCAAAGAGCTGAAAGACGCGCTGGCTCAGCTGATCCCTGGCCTTGACGTCAGCAGCCAGAGTCGCACCAACTACGGTATGAACGTGCGTGGCCGCCCGCTGGTCGTGCTGGTTGACGGCGTGCGTCTCAACTCTTCACGCACCGACAGCCGACAGCTGGACTCTATCGATCCTTTCAATATCGATCATATTGAAGTGATCTCCGGCGCGACGGCCCTGTACGGCGGCGGCAGTACCGGTGGTCTGATCAACATTGTGACCAAAAAAGGCCAGCCGGAAACCCAGATGGAGTTTGAGGCTGGTACCAAAAGCGGCTTTAACAGCAGTAAAGATCACGATGAGCGCATTGCCAGCGCCATCTCCGGCGGCAATGACCATGTCTCCGGGCGTGTTTCAGTGGCGTACCAGAAGTTTGGCGGCTGGTTTGACGGTAACGGCGATGCCACCCTGCTCGATAACACCCAGACCGGCCTACAGTATTCCGATCGCCTGGACATCATGGGCACCGGTACGCTGAACATCGATGAAACCCAGCAACTTCAGCTGATCACGCAGTACTATAAAAGCCAGGGCGACGACGATTACGGGCTGAATCTTGGGAAAGATTTTTCCGCCATCAGCGGGGCCAGCAAGCCATACGTCAGTAAGGGGCTGAATTCCGACCGTATTCCCGGCACCGAGCGTCATCTGATCAGCCTACAGTACTCCAACAGCGATTTCTTTGGTCAGGAGCTGGTCGGCCAGGTTTACTACCGCGATGAGTCGCTGCTGTTCTACCCGTTCCCGACCGTAAATGCGAACAAACAGGCGACGGCTTTCTCCTCGTCACAGCAGGACACCGATCAGTACGGCATGAAACTGACCCTGAACAGCAAACCGCTGGACGGCTGGCAAATCACCTACGGGCTGGATGCCGACCACGAGCGCTTTACCTCCAACCAGATGTTCTTTGATCTGGCCCAGGCAAGCGCTTCCGGGGGGCTGAACAACCAGAAGATTTACACCACCGGGCGCTATCCGTCGTATGACATCACCAACCTGGCGGCCTTCCTGCAATCAAGCTATGACATCAATGATATCTTTACCCTCAGCGGCGGCGTACGCTATCAGTACACTGAGAACAAGATTGATGATTTCATCGGATACGCGCAGCAACAGCAGATTGCCGCCGGGAAGGCGACATCCGCCGACGCCATTCCAGGCGGCTCGGTCGATTACGACAACTTCCTGTTCAACGCCGGTCTGCTGATGCACATCACCGAACGCCAGCAGGCATGGCTCAACTTCTCCCAGGGCGTGGAGCTGCCGGACCCGGGTAAATACTACGGTCGCGGCACCTATGGCGCAGCGGTGAACGGTCACCTTCCTCTGACCAACAGCGTGAACGTCGGCGACAGCAAGCTGGAAGGCGTGAAGGTCGATTCTTATGAGCTGGGCTGGCGCTTTACCGGCGACAACCTGCGCACCCAAATCGCGGCCTATTACTCGATTTCCGATAAGAGCGTGGTGGCAAATAAAGATCTGACCATCAGCGTGGTGGACGACAAACGCCGCATTTACGGCGTGGAAGGCGCGGTGGACTACCTGATTCCAGATACCGACTGGAGTACCGGTGCGAACTTCAACGTGCTGAAAACCGAGTCGAAAGTGAACGGTAGCTGGCAGAAATATGACGTGAAGGTGGCAAGCCCATCGAAAGCGACAGCTTACATTGGCTGGGCGCCAGACCCGTGGAGCCTGCGCGTACAGAGCACCACTTCCTTCGATGTGAGCGATGCAGAAGGCTACAGCATTGATGGCTATACCACCGTCGATTTGCTCGGCAGCTATCAACTTCCGGTGGGTAAACTCAGTTTCAGCGTCGAGAACCTCTTCGACCGTGACTACACCACCGTCTGGGGGCAGCGCGCGCCGCTGTACTACAGCCCAGGTTACGGCCCCGCGTCCCTGTATGATTACAAAGGCCGCGGCCGCACCTTTGGTCTGAACTACTCAGTTCTGTTCTAAACCGCCCTCCTTGCCCGGCACATGCCGGGCAAATTCACCGAATGTCAATACGCAATCAATAGCATTGAACTATTTTTGAAAATTCAACAATAGGCCGCATCCTTTTATTTTTAATAAACAGGCGATCGCAACATGGGATAATAATCTGAAAGGACATTGTATTTTAGAGAGATGGTATGTCAGAAGGAGTTTCGAAAAAATCCAGATATGAAATTATTGCTATCCTGAGAGAAGAATTCAGGGTTAAGTCTAAACTGGATTTTAGTTTTAACGATCTGAACTGGCAATCAGATTTACGAAAAGTTGACAGTTCATCTTTTTATATCGATCTCCCTCCCTCTTTTCAGCCTTCGTTATCTGAAAACGACGATGTCTGTTTTCAGATCCACAGTAAACTTGGCAGGATTGAGTTTGCCACCGCGCAGATAAATACTGAGAACAATAGCCCGGATAATATATTCCGCTTTGCCATTCCTGAGAGCATAAACATACTGCAACGGCGATCGTCCCCCCGACTTAAGACAAGAGAGAGTTATCAATTCTGTTGTTCTGGTCGTTATAAAAATGGCATTACTTTTAAACATACGTTAAATGATGTCTCTGACGGCGGGTGTTCTTTCATATCCACCCAATCTCAACTTAAATTTATGCGTAAAGATAATGTGTTAGAAAACGTTGAGATGAGCTTTGGTGAATATGGCAGCGTAATGACTAACTTAAAAATTATCAGCGTAACAGAACTCCATAGCGAAAAATCGTATGAAGAAGCAGATTTCCGCATCTCTTGTATGTTTCAGCATAAAAGTGACGATTATAAACATTACATAGAGAATGTTATCGTCAAATTAATTATTGACAATAAAATTAAAAATAAGATTTTTTTAGTTTAACAGACCGAGAAAACATTGAGTAATTTATTATTTTACACGGATGATAATCTCATTGGGCAATCAATCCTGCATTACATGGTGGACAATGAGATAAATATTACCACGCTGGGCTATCAGGAGATCGCCGGGAGAACCTGTGCCCCTCAGTCGGGTACGATTATTATCAATGTCATTCATAAAGATATCTCTGCGGCCAGGACGGTCGCCTTGCTCAATAGATTGCGAATGTATCTCACGCACTGCACGCTGCTCGTTCTGATTGTAAAAAGCGACCTCGCCAGCTTATGCCGTGAACTTCTCGATCTTGAAAATGTATTTATTCTGACGGAAAACGCGTCTTGCTCCGATCTCTCGGCCATCTTCAAACATCCTTTAACGGCCCGCGAATATCAGCGCTTATACACCCGGCGAAAACTCACTACCAGGGAGCAGCAGGTGCTGGCGCTAATGATTGCCAACCATAACAATAAACAAATAGCAGAGCTTCTCAACATTGACTATAAAACGGCCCACACTCACAGAGCGAGTATTATGAGAAAGTTAGGCATGAATAACTCGCAAATGATGAACAAAAGAATCGTCAATATGTTTCGATGCTAAACATATTAAATGTGCAGATGACCAATCAAAAACCGATAATTAATTGTTAACCAGACTCCGGTCAATCATTTTCACCGACAAAAATATCACTTATATTAATACCACCTCCTCCCACCGTTGACCTGATTTCTGACGAGATATAATGGACGCACTTATGTTTTTCAATCATAATTTGTCACGTAGCGATATATCCGTTCGATATGTCTTCCAAAAAATGTTTTCACCTCTCGGGGCGCTTGTCGCCGTTGAGTGCCTGAGCCGCTTTGACCATATCCCTGTTTCTCCAGAAGAGTTATTTCGTTATGCCAATGCGGACTTACGGGAAAGTATCTTTATGGAACAACTGGCGTTAATAGAAAAACATAAAGCGTGGTTTATAAAAAACAATGTTTCTGCCACGATTAACGTTGACGACCATATACTCAGCGTCCTGCTACGGCCAGAAGTGAAAGCGAAAGTCAAAGCACTGGGCTGCGTTCACTTTGAAATCACGGAAAACTCTAACGAACTGTTGAATAACTCTCTCGCCGCCTGGTGTGATTCCCACAGCACCCCACTCTGGCTCGATGACTTTGGCGCTGGCTACGCGGGAATTAACGCGATTCGCGGCTATCATTTTGATTATGTCAAAATCGACAGAAACTTCTTCTGGCATTTAATGCAAAAAGAGTCTGGTCGGCCATTGATGGATGCGCTGGTCACCTTCCTTTCCCGTAACCAACATAATGTGATTATTGAAGGCGTCGAAAGCGAAGCGCATAAGAAATGGTTGCAGGGTATGGAGTGGTTTGCCATTCAGGGGCATTACTGGAAAGAAGTCAGTATTGAACAACTGGTCAAAGAAGAGATTACGGTTTAAAAAAGAGAAAAAAATGCCGGAAGACTCCGGCATCAAAATCAACCTTCACACGCAAGAAATCAGTTATACACTAACTCCCAGGTCGCCCAACTGATCAACGGGCCACTGGTCGCTTTCTCCGGCGCTGGCGTAACGTAACCGATGTAATAAGTAAACACACCGCCGCTTACCGCTTTTTCCACCAAAGGCACCCGGTTTTGCTGCGGGTCAGCCGGAACAATTTTGTTGCTTTTATCCAGCGTATTATTGTCGTTGGTCGACAGCGCCAGAAAAATATGGCTGGCCCCATCCGCTCGTGTATTCGCCAGATAACCGGCATTTTCGTTGCCGACGGTATTGACCGTGAATCCATCAATCCAGCGCACACTTACCGTGCTGATCTCATCGTTATTCGCAGCGCCACCATCATGACGTAACTGGCAGTTCGACAATTCCAGGGTGAAGGATTGCGGTTTCATAAATGCGCCCGCGCCACGGGCATGTACTTCCGCCAGGCTTACCGGAGCCAGCCAGACGCTACCGCTGCCCGCATTGTTGCCCCCGTTTAGCGCTACGCTACAGGAGATATCCGTTACTCGCCCTGCGAAGTCCACCCGTCCGCGATCGTAATTGGTTTCAAATCCCCACGCTGAAGAGGCGACAAGCATTCCGCTCATCAGGGTCAACTGAGTGAGTCGTCTGATATTTTTATACTGTGCTGAATCACGCATACCCACCTCCCGAATTAATCGTACGTCAGGTTAAAGATCATGTGCGACTCCACCTCACCGGTACTTGTGGTCGATGCGTATTGATAGAAGCGTGCACGATAAGGCAATGTAATGTAACGGGTTTCCTGGGTCTGCAAAGTGCCGATATTATATTTCTTGCTAAATTCCAGCGGGGTGCCATCTTTCAGTACCTGGACGCCAATCCCTTTCGCCGCAGCGTTTCCGCTTTTTTCGTTGATGAGCACGCCCTGAGCGGCAGTGGTGCTTGTCGCCAGGTTGCCGGAAAATGTCGTATGGATATTGGCGTAACCGGATTCACTTACGCCGCCGCTGCACTGCAACTGGATATTAAAATCTTTACCTCCCGCCGTGGAGCCAACGCCATTCAGATCGCTGCGCTTAATCGTACCGATATCAACGTTCATATTCTTACCGCTTAACACGGTACAGGAGGGCGAGACGACGGTGATGGCATTGGCGCTGAGGAACGTTTCAAGGATCGGGTTACTGCCGTTTTCCCAGTCATAAGAGGTATATTTCCCCGCCGCCAGGGTGCCACTGCCGGTCACGTTCGCAGTTTTAATCACTTCCAGCGTAAAACGGGAGCCTTCCAGTGAATAATTGGTCTGCCTGTTGACATAGGAGGAGTAGACATCCGGGTAGACAATATTGACCGTTGCGCCACCGCGACTAAAACGCAAGCCGATGCCGTCTACGTTTGTCGAATAAATTTTATTCCCCAGGTCGGTGGCTCCGGGCACGACAATTTTCGCCGCAAAACGGTTAGTACCGGCTGAACAGCTATAGCTTGCTCCACCCGACGCCGACATTGTCCAGTCACGGGACACAATCACTGAGCCCACCGGCAGATCCGGCGGAACAACCACTCGCCCGATGGCCATGTCTAATGTCACCGTCGGCTGTGAAAGGCGCGAGCAGAAAGCCCATGCCGATGTTGTCCCCAGCGCCATTAATCCAATAAAAAGCGTCAGTCTTTTACTCAGCGACATAGCGTTTCCTTTGTTTTTGCCTGACTCAGATCCACCGTACATTGCCCGCCATTCCACTTAACCGTGGCTTTTGACGCGCTGGCGTCGCTGATAAACATCATGCTGCCCTGCCCCACAACACCGATCTCTTTTCCGCTCGGGTCAAAAATCGTGGCGGCGAACGGCAACGGCAGGCCATTCGCCTGGCGCGCCTGCACCGTGATGTTGTTTTGCACCGTGGTATTGAAGGCAACTTTGACTACGCTCCCCTCCCACGGCACAACCTGCGCCACGGTACGATCGAAAGCGATATCGTCATTACTGCCTTTCGGGTCAATTTCAACGGCGTTAATCCGGTAAGGCCGCAGATACGGCAGAATGGCGTAGCCGTTGCTGTCAATGCGGGTCCCCGGCGAACCTGGCAACATGGCGCCTGCGGCATCTTTCGCTTCGATCAGCGCCATCGTGGTGCCGCTTTCCGGCGAGAACACCACGCCGTGCTGATGGGCAATCATCGTCCCGCTGGCGCCCAGACCGCTCTGACGATACCCTTCGCCCTGGCTATAACTGCCGTTCAGCGTAGTCCACGGGGTACGATAGCTGCCGTTCAGCGCCACATCGTGCTGGCCTCCGGTCGCGGTGGTGGTCGATACGCCGTAGTTGAGGTTGTTTTCACTGTCCAGCGAGCCATTGACGCCAATTTGCGAGCTGGCGAAGTGCGAGTTGTTGAACGAGGTATTTGACGTCAGATTCGCAGTGCGATTCTCGCCGAACCACAGCGGGTAGCTAAAGTTGAGCGAAACGCGATCGTCGCGACGATGACCGGAGCTGTCCGGCGTATAGACGCGCTGGGCGCTGACCGACCATGAGAGACGACCGAACATATTGTTATAGCTGAGCTGATACTGCTTCTCCGTGCCTGAACGGTTCCAGTAATCCGACACCCGACCGCTTAAGTAGAAACCGCCCCAGCCGTCCGGCAGGTTCTGGTTTACGGTAAAGGTCATGCTGTTTTTCTGTCGCCACACGGTGTAGTTGCTGTTGTGGTTCTTTTCCTGATCGACGGCGTACAGCGCGTCGTTCAGGTTGTAGTAGCCTTTGGTGGAGTAACGATACGCCGCCAGGACAATACTGGTCTGCGTTTCGGTGAACATGCGGTTAAAGGTGGCGCGGTAGCTCTGACCATGCTCGTCAAGGGTATCGCTCTTCAACCGCGAATGGGTGACATCGAATGACAAGGCGCCGACGCCGGTATTCATCCCGGTTCCCAGCAGGAATGCCTGATAGTCATCAAAACCGGTCACGCCAGCATAGCCGGTGAACAGGTTATTTAAGCCCTGTTGCCAGGTCGCCTGGTAGAGCATCGGCTTATTGCGCAGCGAACTATCATCAACCTTACCGGCAGAGAGCGCATAGCGGGTCATCCCCGGACGCAGTAATTGCGCTACCGAGGCATAAGGCACGCTGAACACCTGTACCGAGCCATCGGCTTCTTTTACTGAAACCTCAAGGTCGCTGCCATAGCCGGAGGGGTAAACATCCTGCAACGTAAACGGCCCCGGCGGCACGGTGGTCTGATAGATAATATTGTTGCCCTGACGTACCGTCACCAGCGCGTTACTTTGCGCCACGCCGCGAATTTCCGGGGCGTAGGAACGCATACCGTCCGGGAACATATTGTCATCGGTCGCCAGATTTACCCCTCGCAGGCCGATGGTGTCGAAAAACTCACCGTTGGTAAAAATCTGCCCACCGCTGACAATCGAGTTAATTTGCGGAATCGGACGTTGCAGGTAGGTCTGGTTGCTGTTCCAGTGCGCCTTCCC
The DNA here is from genome assembly GCF_030333655.1 of Citrobacter sp. CK180. Classification (NCBI taxonomy): domain Bacteria; kingdom Pseudomonadati; phylum Pseudomonadota; class Gammaproteobacteria; order Enterobacterales; family Enterobacteriaceae; genus Citrobacter; species Citrobacter sp. CK180. The sequence continues at coordinate 182,665 of NZ_JAOWFM010000043.1, forward strand.
CTGCTGTTGTTGCCAGTTCAGGTTACCAATGTGTTTAAGCAGCCAGCCGTCCCAGGAAAGACCCGCGTTAACGCCAAGATAGGCGCTGCTGTTATCTGACCCGTTGGCCGATGACGTGTGGCTGTTCCAGGCGTTCGCCATCCAGCCTAAATTCAGCGCCGCAACGCCTTTATCCCAGAACTCCGGGCTGACAAAATTCTTAAAGCGCTGATCTTCGTAGATTTGCGGTACGGAAATATCCAGCCTCAGAGAGGACTGGATCAGATTGTCGCTGACATTTTCTTCGTTACGCCACTCTTGCAGTCGTCCGCAATAGCCCTCTTTCGCGCTAAGCTGTGGGTTAAATTTTTCTGGCGAGATACCGTATTGCATCAGCATCGCTTTGGTGTAGCAGACGCCCATTTTGCCGTCTTTTCCACGGGTGATATTCAGGTCGTAGCGGCCTTTCCACTCACCATTGGTATACACATCAAGTGAGTAAACACCCTCGGAGATAGCGCTCGTGGAAAAGCGCGACAGATCGACCTTTTCGCGACTGCCGACAATAAAGCCATCGTTAAACTGATAAACCGTTCCTGGGTTTTCCTGGCCGCTTGAAAATGGCGGAAAGCAGTACAGTGCAATCGCAATTGCCGTACTTAATCTTTCCGGGCGGATTGACCTCTGCTTCATGATCGTTTCCCTTATTTAACGGCAACTTTCACTGCGACATCTGCGCCATAGTCATTAATGTTGTTAACAGTCAGGGTCTCGCCTTTGTTCACTGTCGAGGAAAGTGCGATGGTCTGACTGGACTGTGGGGCAAACATCACCGTTTTGCTGTTCAGCGCTTTGCCGCCGTCACGAGAGATACGGCTTACGGTGATATAAAAAGGCGTGGGATTGTTGACGGACAGGCTGCTGCCGTTGGCGGAAAGCACCAACTTTTCCGCCGCCGCATCACGGTTGCCTAATCCATTCGGACGATAGATAAACTTAAAGCGAGAACGAATCGCCAGTTGCAGAATATTCTGCCCTTCATTTTTCTGGTTAGCCTCTACCGGCGGAATTTCCAGAAGGTTCAGCCACCATAATGTCTCTTTATCTTTAGCGAGCCCTGCATTGCTGCCAAGCTTAATACGCAAAGTCTGACCGCTTTTAGCGTCAACGCGGGAAATAGGTGGTGTAATAATAAATGGCGTAGTAATCGTATCCGGCGTCGCATCGGCATTACCGTTATCCAGCCAGGCTTGTGCCAGTGCCGGACGATCTGCGGTATTAGAGAGCTGCACCGTTATTTCTTTTTCATTTCCTGGATAAATAAAGCGGGTGCCATTAACAATAATGTTATTAGCATTAGCCGCAAAACTAAAAATGAAACAGAAAAAAAGGGCAATAAGCTTCATGCTGACCTCTGAATAAAAAATAAGCGGCAGCAGCGGCCGCTTTATTATTGTTTTATACCGCCCCGGCGCGAGGCGGTTTTATCTCTCAGCCGATATTACTGGTAGGTAATTTCGTAAGTCGCATAGCTATTGACCACACCGGTTGTCACGCTGTCAGGCGTGCTGGTGGCATAACCAACATAGTAAGTGAAACGCGCGCCATCCTGAACGGCAGTCGCGTCGCCAGTCGCTTTCGGTTGAGCGGCGTCGCCCGGGATGATTTTCTTGGTCAGCGCGGTGGCGTTGTCGGTAGACAGAACCAGTTGGATATTCTTCGCGCCAGCCGCTTCCGTATTGGCCAGGTAGCCCTGTTGTTTGTCGGAAGCGCCCGCCAGCAGGTTGCCGCCGGTCCAGTTCACACCCAGTTTGCTCACGTCATCTTGTGGATCACCATTCGTCGCCTGGCAGTTAGAAACATCGATGGTGAAAGATTTTGGTTTCAGATAGGTATCCGCAGTCGCAGCTTTAACTTCCGTTAACGTTACCGGAGACAGATAAACATTAGCATCGCTGCCCTGGCCGTTTACGGAAACAGTACAAGATACGTCGGTAACTTTACCGAAGAAATTAACCTGACCGCCGCCGACATTAGTATCAGCAGCATTTGCCGCAGCCATGCCAAAAAATGCAGTCGCGATTGCAGCAGAGAGAAGAACCTTTTTCATTGCCATTTCCTTGTCAGAGTGAATTAAGTATCAATGAGCAAAAAGTGAGTTCACACAAAAATCAGAAGCGATATGCGATTCTTACTTGTGCGACTGTTAATAGAAACTTCGACTGACCGGAAGCTGCTATATTTAAGGTATCAAAAACGAACTTGATAAAAACTCGTTGATGCTGTCGGCGTCAAAGAATGCTATTTCGGAGTCAAATATACATTTTTTCATATCTTGATTGAGGCCGTTTAACAGGATTACACCTATTAATCCTCACCTGAAAAATAGAAAAATCCACTCAATGGCATATTGCTATCTTAAAACTTCTACAATTTCTCTCTGTACTGCCTGTCAGTGCTTCACCAATATTGCCAAATAAGATAACCGGTTAAATTCGCGGCAAACCCGGCAAAGAGAAGCCGTTATTCTCCGGTCATAAAACGGAAAGCCAGAGGTTTGTTGCCGATCGCAAAGCGCAAGTGTTCCCCGACGCTGAATTGTCCTGTTCTGGATAAATCGGAGGAGGATGATGGCGAGAAGCATACCCGGTGAATATACCAACACTATACCAAGTGTGACGGGGGTCGTTGAAAGGGGGTGAACTAAGTGCTTGAATAGTGGCGGAGAGAGGGGGATTTGAACCCCCGGTAGAGTTGCCCCTACTCCGGTTTTCGAGACCGTCCCGCTTCACATAAAATTCATAAACTTACCTTCAAATCTGAGAAAATTGTATATTGTTTGTACTCAGTTTTTTCAGTACGTTACGTCGCTTACCAGTTTCGTTTTCTCATCATTTTTCAAGTAAAACGACCGTCATGGGGTGTCGGGGGTCGGAGGTTCAAATCCTCTCGTACCGACCAAAATCCCTTAGAAAAACCAACCTCTTACGGTTGGTTTTTTTATGCCTGTTTTTTGAACGGGGAAGCTTCGGGGTAAAACTGGGGTAAAAGCGCCGTCAAAAAAACCATTTCACAGATCCTCTTAACACCGTCATCAACACCTTGACACTGTTTATTTATACAGTTTAAATTTAACTGTATATCCAACCAGTAAAAGGAGAATTTTATGTTTGTGGAACTCGTTTACGACAAACGCAATGTAGAGGGGCTACCGGGTGCAAGAAATATCATTCTTAACGAGCTGACAAAGCGCGTACACCGGATCTTCCCCGACGCCGACGTGAGAGTTAAGCCAATGCAGGCTAACGCATTAAACAGCGATTGCACGAAAACAGAGAAAGAGCGACTTAACCGTATGCTGGAAGAGATGTTTGAAGAAGCCGATATGTGGCTGGTGAACGAATGATGAGCATGGACAACATGATTATTGCCGGGGTAAGAATATATTTCCCGCCGGGAACCGCTCTCCCTGTTCCAACGCCTGAACTCAGGACATTTGCCATCGTCAGCAAAGACCTGCCTGGACATCTGGTGCTTGAGTACAAAAACAGGCAGTGGGTTCCTGTACTTACCCGGCTTTTTGATGATTCAGCACATGCTATTTCAGCGATCACCAGCCTGAGTAAAAAGACATGGCATTAATACTAGTTTCAGATAAAACACATTGATCCGTCATGCCGGGCAGATACAATCCGCGACGGCTGGCAATCATTCTATATTCGCACTATCGAACGATCGTCAGCCAGCCGCATCAGTGTCTTGCATACGCTCTGATGCGGCAATTTACCGCTCTCCTGCTGGAAATTTTTTATAGTGCGTGCATACAGCCACATCATAAATTATCGCGACCTGCTTTCTGTCTACGACACTCACAAATGATAACCCCTATAACCCCAAAAAATATTGACACCACCTCACCGAAGGGTTACTATAACCCCATCAAGACAATACAGAGAGCCGGAGGATGGATAGCAGGAATGCAATAGCAATGATAGAAGCCGATGGGTGGTATCTGGTGAGAGTAAAAGGCAGTCACCACCAGTTCAAACACCCAACGAAGAAAGGGCTGGTAACGGTGAAACATCCACAAAAGGACATACCGCTACCAACACTGAAAAGCATCAAAAAACAGGCGGGGCTTTAAGCCCCACCTACTGGAGGTTTTAATGTTATACCCCGTTGCTATTGATAAAGGCGATTCATCCTTCGGCGTTCGCGTACCGGATATTCCCGGCTGTTTTTCTGGTGGAGATAACTACCAGGACGCAATCGAGAGTGTACGTGAAGCGATCGACGCACATATAGAATTACTGGTGGAAGATGGCGAAGCAGTACCTGAAGCCACCAGTGTGGAAAACTGGCTGGACGATCCTGACTATGCTGGTGTGGTATGGGCGCTGGTGGATGTGGATGTTACGCGATTGATGGGGAAAGCTGAAAAAATCAATGTTACTCTTCCCTCTTTACTGATCCGACGTATCGACCAGTTTGTCGCTGCACACCCTGAGTACGGTAGCCGCTCCGGCTTTCTGTCCCGTGTGGCGGCTGATAAGGTGATAGGACGAGAAAAACGATAAGCCTCGCAAGAGGCTTTATGCGTAGTAAATCCAGTATAAAATAAGGACATCTTCTCAATGACTGCCCCTTTCTTGTTAAGCGTTATAATCCCTTGCTACAACTGCCAGGATTATATTTATGAATGCTTGCAATCTGTATACAGCCAAATCGATGATAGTGTTGAAATCATTGTAATCAATGATGGTTCAACAGATAATTCTCTTAAAGAGATAGAACTATTTATAAACAAAAGCAAAAAGAACACTATTAAATTAATCACTCAAATAAACCAAGGGGTATCCGCTGCCAGAAACACAGGTATCGACGCATCCTCCGGGAAATATTTGGCATTTCTGGACGGAGATGACCTTTGGGACTCATCCTTCTGGGAAAAAATCAGACCGACACTAGAACTCAATGATGTTGATTTAGTTGAGTTTAACGCGAACAGATTTTACGATGGATGTAAGGAAAAAATAACACCTGTATCAATCGTATCAGCAAACGAACTTTTAACAATAAATTCAGTAAGTGACTTGCGAGAAACATTTTTAAAAAGCGAATGGTTCCCTTGGGCCAGAGTTTACAAAAGGTTTCTATTCGATACATTGCGATTTCCAGTTGGCAGACATTACGAAGATATAGCCCTAATACCAAAGACATATCTTTCATCAAAAAGGGTCAAACGTATGACCGATGCGCTTGTTTTATATCGAGTCAGACAGGAAAGTATAACTAACACCCCAAAGAAAGGTGATATCGATGACATAGTATACGCTTTGGGGGTTTTTAACGAATTACTTAACACAAAATGTAAGGGCGAGATTGAAACTATAGCCCCCTCTGTCCACTTGACATTTAGTCTGGCAAGAAGAATAAGTTCAAGTGTTCATGGCTATTGCTCCTTTAACAAAGATCAAATTCACGATATAAAGAAAGCGATCAATCCATTTCTAAGCACACAAAAAACGAGCAAGAAAATTAAATTCTTTTTTATTCGAGAATATTGCCTTATAAAAAAAATCAAATATAAGTTTAGAACTTATCGGGAAAAATCATAAAAACGCGCTGCCTATGATTGGCAGCTTTTCTAACAGTATCCGACATATCCCCAAGCCCAAAACGCATAATGACCCCGTGCGCCAATATCTCATCAGGCTGGTTGTTCATGCCACTTAATATCCGGTGCGTCATCTGGAGTGATGCGATTAATTAATACGCGATACTTTTTCCACTCAACCAAAAGAGCAGATTCTTCTTCTGTTGCAATACCAAGATCAACAGCATCCTGTAAAGGTGCAATTTTTGATGATGCCAGAGCAAGAAGGCTCTCTTTCTGCTGTGTAGCCTGAGCTACCAGTGCCAGTTTTTCTGCCTCTGCATCATGCGCCCATGCTTTACCATCCCACTTAACATACGAGCCATCCGGGGCAACTGAAACAACACCATCAGGCAGATTACCCAGCTTGTTAATTGCGATGGCCTGCCCTGTGTGGATGTCGTAAACGGTTTTTCCTCGGTGGTCTTCGACAAGCCCCCATTTACCTGCTTGATCGTCGAACACGGCAACGAAGCCATCCGGCGCATCAGGCGGGGCAATATTAGTGCAATATGCAGGTAAACCCGTATGCGCCGGTATGAAGCCATCACCTTTACCGATAAATTCGTTTGTATCTGCGGAGAGGTTATAGATGGTAATAATCCGATCCGAACCAGCCATTTTAAACGCCATTATGCAAGCCTCACGATGTGGTTAAATGCGATGTTTTTTACCGTGTTTTCTGCGTTACCTGCTGCGGAAACTGTAATTGCGTGGCTATGCGCGCCCAGAGTAACGTTATGAGAGTGAGCACCGATGCCTACTGTATGAGAGTGGGCACCGATACCTACTGTATGGGAATGAGATCCAGAAGAAGATGTCGTTGTAGTGTCAGTATTAATGCCCATTTCCCAGGCACCATTAGCAGGCGCGGTTTTCCATTCAAATTTTGGACCTTTGAATGTATGGGTGTGCGCCCCTGTACTGTTGGTAGTTTTCGTACCATAGTCAAAAGACGACGATGTTTTAGTACCGTAATCGAATGACGTTGTTGCTTTTGTCCCGAGATCAGTATTTGCAGCAGATGCGGGGTGGTTATGCGACTTAATACCATCTTGCTCCAGGGACAGCACTGCACGACCACTGGCAGGTTTACCCTTGATGGTTTGCCCGCGCATATCGGGAATAACGCCTGATGGATACGCAGCCCCAAGCAACGGATACGCATTCTTATCAAACGTTTGCCCCTGCATTAACGCATAACCTGCAGGAGTCACGTCTGACGGCCAAGGGATGGGGGCACCAACTGGATACGATTCAACTGGTTTGTTAGCAGTGTTATAATCAATGTCCCACCCAACGGTGACTGTTGGCCCCGCGTTCCAATCCTGGCGATAAGCTACCTCACCATGATGGGCATAATAATGCTGAAGCCATGTATTTTCAGAAACGACAACAAATACATAACCATAGCCGTATAAGTAGTTTCCATTCGGGTATTTAGGAAAGTCAGAAACAGTATCCGTATTTACAACTGCAACACGATACCACCCTGTTTCATTAGCTGAAGCCATTGTCTGACCATCGCGAATAACCCCGCGAACTTCGACTGGAACGCGACCATTAGCATTATCATTCGCCGCTTTTACTGCGGCCGGAGTTGCTGCCTGAGTCTCGCTGGTGCTGTTCGTCGCGCTGTTAAGCTGGACAAGCCCTTTTTGTTTTGTCGTCGCATCAACAACGCCGATCGATTCCCGTGACGCCTTCTGTGCTGCTGCCCCCCGCGCTTTAATTTCTTTCAGGTTCTGGTCAATGCGCAGAAACAGCCCGTCTCCCGTCGCAACCTCTAAAGTGATATTTGATGTGTCGGATACAGCCAGGCGAAACTGCATGTTCACACTGACGCCGCCTACCGGCTTATCGATCGTCGGGCAGTTCGCCACAGCATAAAGCTCGCCGGCATCAGTCAGCAGCCCCACTTCCCGGACAGTAAAGCCTCCTGCGTCCGTTGGCAGCACAATTTTAGCCATTAACTGGTTTGACTGTTCGGGAGAAACAACTAGTTCGGCAATACTGCCCCGGTATGTTTCATTCACCAGCCGGGTTTGTGCCGGGTTGGGCTTAACCAGTTTGCCGTTGCCGTCACCCACCACAAACCAGGACAGAACTATAACAGTGCCGCTGGCCAGCGCTTCCGCTTCCAGCTCTTTACCACGGTTTGTGATAATAGAATAGTAATCAGCCATGTGTTTCCTCGGCAAAAATATCTACATCGATATGTGCTGTCGTCGCACCCGAAATATAAAACGAACCATCCATACCTATATTTGCGATCACATCAATCCGGCTCAGGTAGCTACGCAGGTTTTTTGCCCGGTCCGTCAGTTGCCGGATCTGGTAATAAAGGGCATCGCTCACCCCCTGATTGCTGTGAACTTCAACCCTGAACGTGTACGGTGCCGCGCGCGGTGTATCCTCCCACCACTCCACAACCGTGGTCGGGAGATTTATGGCGCCCAGCGAGCGGCGAACCGCTCCTGCTGTCCCCCTGTGCTGGTGAACGTAGGGAGCGTCTTTTATCACCTGGCGTTTCTGCGCCTCCGTCCAGCTGTCATCCCAGAAATCAACGGCACTTTCCCACGCAAGCCACGGAAGAAGATGTGCCGGACAGTCGTCGGCATTCTTTACCTTGCGCACCATGTCGGTATCCAGCGCAGTAATCTGTTCTGTTGTGGCCTGTTCCTGTGCTCTTTCTCCCCCGGAAGCGCCGGGCGGCAGCAGGGAACGAAATTTATCAGCCATTGCCGTTTCCCTCTTCTCGCGTAACGTTAATCGCGGTACACCACGGTGCCTTACCGGCTTCAGCCTCCAGATCTGCGACCGGGGAAATCAGTTTCACCCTGACAACACCGGACTGTTGCAGCGCGGCATAGATTGCTGAAAGCGGGACGACGGCTTTTATTCGGTGAGAAAGGATGGTGTAGGCCCGCAAAACATCAGTCGCATTCTTCAGAACAGTCTGCGCGTCAGGGCCGTCCGGTATTTCAAGTTCGGCGGTCACTGCATACCTGACGATCTCCGCACTTTTAACGGTCACAAAGTCAGTCAGCGGCCGGACTTCATCAGCGCTCAGATTGCTCCTGACAGCATCCAGCAATGTTTCCCCCGCCGTGCCGTCTCCTGTTCGCGACAGAACGTACACATCCACTTCACCGGGACGGCTGTGTGTCTCCGGGCCACAGGCATCCGCGTCCAGCACATCGGTGTCCGCTGATTTGGCATGAAAGCGGTAAGCGTTTCGCGCACCGGCGGTGTTAAGCTGCGCCCAGGAAAGCTGGATACGCTCACGAAAGGCATTGTCATCCTCCAGAACCGGGTCCACGGGAGGAACGGCATTCGGATCGCCTGGTTCAATAACAAGCCGTTTAACATTGAATGCCGCGCCGAGTTGATCAAGATCGTCATTTTTGGCGCTGGCCAGGAATACTGCCCGGACTGCGTCATTGACACGCTGAAAAGCCAGCGTTAACTGGTAGGCTGTCACCTCTCCCTGTTTGTATGCCGGATCAGACTCCACCAGCGCATCAAACTCACTGTCCAGCTCCCGCAGCCGCGCCAGCCAGCGGGAAAAAATCTCCGAGGCATCCGGCACCACAATGGCATCCGGTACGGCCAGTTCGGACAGGTTGATCACGTCATAGCTGCTTGCCATAAATGGGTATGCCTCCGGTGCTCATCGGTAAATTGTTTTCCTTGTTGATCCCCTCGATATCCAGCACAAAGCCGGACTCGCCTTCAGGAAAAGAGACAAGTACGCGCGTCACCTTCAGTCTGGTTTCCCAACGGGCCAGCGCTGTCGCTGATGCAGCAATTATCCGCAGACGCGTCAGGTCATCCCGGGGGTTATCCACCAGCGAAAAGAGATCGCTGCCGTAGTCTCGTACCAGAACGCGGCTTCCGACGGGAGTGGTCAGTATGTCGCTGACGGACTGGCGCAAATGATCAGCGCCGGACAGGCGTTTTCCTGTCCGGTTGTTTACACCGTTCATGATTAAATTCCGTTATGGAACCGCCTGGCGGCGGGAGGGTTAACCGAAATAATCCGGGCCGTTCTTATCTTTGCCGGATTTTTTCGCAGATTTTGCGGGCCTGCGGATATCAACGACCAGGTTATACGTGTAACTGAACCCTGCGGGCGTCAGTGAAAAAACGAGTGATTCAACAACCCAGCTGCGATCTTCGCGGGAACCAAAGCCGGATGTCGTCACTCCGGCTTCGGCAGTTAGCGGAACATGCTTCGGTCGGCAGGGGCCTGTCACCGTCATTTTCTGTTCATTCCGCCCGGCCTGTGTCTTTCTGGCTTTTGCCTGCTGTTCGGCGGTGTTCTTCTCTGCCTGGGTATACGGGTTAGTCATTGCCGGGCCGTCATGTTCAACGGAGACCATTTTTGTTTTTCCATCCGCTTCGTCGTAGTAACGAACACCGATTTTCTTTTCAGCCTTTCCCCCGCTGCCAGTGGCTTTTCCCGTGGAGCTGCCGCGCTGTCCTTCACTGTAGGTCCAGTTCGACACTTCATCCGGTGTGACAGTGATCCCTTCGGTTTGTTTCCCGGAAACCGTAGCCGTTGCCCCCTGCTGTAAAAAAAGCCAGTAACCGCCAGCCGGTTTACTCACCGCATTGTAAGTACGGGCGAGACGGGACAGCAGATTCGCGTCGGATTCAGCAACCTGATCAATATGATCGATATGTATATCAGCAAGCCCGGCGGCAACTTTCGGGATAAGGCCATTATCCCTCGCAACCGTTTTGACAAGATCGGCCAGGCGCAGATTATCCCAGCTCCGCGTTTTCTGGCCTGTCACATCACCCGGTTGCTTCTGCGCATTCATCGGTGCAGCGGTTGCATAAATCTCGATTCGTCTTGGCGGCCCACTGCTGGCGACACCGCTGACAACAAACCAGCCCTTGTCCACCAGATGATTGTTAAAGCCCAGCGCCGCCTGCAGCCTGGCCCCCTTCGTCGGGAGGGCCAGCGTTTCAGACAGTAATGTAATTTTCAGCTCATCCGCTTTCGCGGTGGCGCCACCATAATCCGTCAGCGTCAGCTCCGCCAGGCTCTGCTGCAGCGCGCGGGTAATATCCTTTCCTTCTGCCTTAATACTGAATGCCGGAGCATATTCAGGCGATGTAATCTGATTAGCCATATTAATCCCACAAACTAAAAGGCGAATCCTCAACGGGCAGCACCAGATCAGGCAGGGTGATAAGCAGGCCGGAAGAGTAAACCGCCCCGTAATCCGCCAGCCCCTGATTTGCTTCCAGAACCTGTGTTACTGAATAAGAGAGGTTTTCAGTGCCATAATGCAAAGCGCAAATGGCATCCAGGACATCACCGTCACGGGTTTGATATATCGTCGGCATAATGTTTTAACGTCATGGTCCAGTTTTTATTACGATGGCCTCCACCGGGCAGAAAGCGGTTCGTTGTATCCGAAAAGTCAGTCACTACCCACCACCCGAGCACATCCCCTTCACCGCTGACCAGTTGCTGGGGTCTGGCCATGTCAGCAAGATCAAAAAGGTCATTTACCGCATCCACGCCTTTTCGAAAAAAAGCGTGTGCCTGTCCTTCAAGTTTTACAGTCCGCCCGGGCTTGCCGGTGTACTGGAGCAGGTCCTGGTTCCCTATCCGTTCCTGCTCACTCCACCGCCAGCTGGCTTCGCGTGTAAGCTGGTTATATGCGGTGGTATCAATCGAAAAGGCAAAATCCCCCAGCATCATCATGACACTGGCCTGCCGGGCGCCGCGCTGCGCGCCCGCCTGCCGCTGACCGGATTCTTCAATCAATGGAATGATTTCACTCACCAGATAAGCCCTCCATCAGTCAGGCTGTTATCACCGTTAAATGCAGAATTATTTTTGGTTACGGCTGACACCTCATCCGCAATGGCTTTCTCATCCTGGCCCGGCGCTGCATTGATTTCGAACCGGTACTCAAATTTCCGGTTGTCGGTGATCTGCCGGGATGGCTGTTTATCCAGGCTGTCTATCCTCTGCAGCAGCGCGTCCCAGTATCCGGCATCACTGGTTGCCCGCGCCGGATCACCGGATACATCAGGTCTCCTTGCGGATGGTAGCGAGTACCTGCCCGGATCGCTGGCGCTGCCATGCCCTCCGTTGTCCGACGGTTCAGACACACCAGCCACGGATAACTGAAACTTATCCCAGGCGCTGGTATTCTCCCGGGTATCACCAGCCTGGGATGCCCGCTCACGATTCTGCTGCAGGGCGGTATCCCAGTTCAGAAGCGTCCCGCTGCTGTCAGGAGTAAGGTACTTATCCAGTGATTTATTGAAGGTTTCATCGTCGTCTTTGATAAATCCCCTAGTGCCGATATACGCATTTTTCACTTCATCGGGCAGATTCGGGTTGTCAGCCAGCGTCTGCTCAAACCACTCTCCCTGTCCCTTTCTCTGAGCGGTCATTCGTGCGATATCAACCGATCCGGTCATTGCCAGAGATTTAAGCACCTCTTTCTGGTCAGAAGAACTGTCGGGCAGCAGCCATGAAAGCTTTTTAGCCAGCGCATAAATAATTTTGCCGACAAAAACGACGCCCTGACCGAAAGACAGGACGCCCGGATACAGATCATTACGCAGAAAAGTAACAATGCGTTTTATCCCGCCGCCTTTAAACCAGTCGGCAAGATCATCCGTCAGGCGCCGTACATCCGGGGCCAGCTCATTACCCAGTTGCCCGGATATTTCAGCAACAGCGGAGGAGAACACAGTACGCAGGTTACTGATGGCCTGATGCCCTGCAATCGCACCCTCTGCCCCTTCTTTTGTGACAAGGTTATAGCGGCGCTGCTCATCCATCAGTTCGCGGTAACTTCTGCCGGACTGTTTGATGAGCATCAGCAGTTTGCTGGCTTCTCCTCCGAAAAGGGAATCCAGCGCAAAGGAGGCTTTTGACTCATCCTCCAGGCTGAGCGCGCGCTCAACAATTTTATTGAACTGCGCCATATCACTGAGTCCGGCAAAATCACCGGCTTTGAAGCCCAGCGTTTCAAAAGCATCCTGCAGCGACCCCTGCTTACCGTTCTGCTTATACTCACCGGCTTTATGCAGATACTCTTCGAACAGATCGCCAATATTTTCCCCGTTCATATCGTACTGTTTTGCCAGCGTGTCCCAGGCATTAAACGTGGTGACATCCACACCGTAGCTTTTTGCCACATTCGCGCGCTGGGCGGTTTCTGCGTTGGTGGCTGCCGGGGCGATAAGCGTACCAAGCGCGGAGGCCACCACACCGCCGCCGCCAATCGCCAGCCCCGGCCCGACCATCCCACCCAGTTGCCCGGCGATCCCCAGCCCGCGCCGGAACAGCCCCTTGCCAGCGCTCTTGAATGACTGTATGCGCTGCGCTTTCTGCAACTGTGCATTCAGTTTCTGCTGTTCAGTCTCTGTTTTCCTGATCTCCCTGGACACTTCCGAATAACGCCGTTTAAGATCGCCCAGGCTTTCCCCCGCCAGCTTTGCGCGTTTAATCTCCGCAGCCAGCTTTGTCTGGTCCTTTGTCAGCCGTTCAGACTGCCTGCCGATATCCTTCAGGCTTTTCTGCAGGCCGTTTGCCGAACGGCTCCAGGAACTGTCGATGTTACCGCCGAAAGTAATAACGGCCTTAAGGTTCTGGCTTATTCCGGCCACGGTTCATTACCTCCAGTTCATCAGTCAGAAAATCGGTAAAAGTGCTGAACGGCATATCAAGATAATCCGCCATCGGAAAATGCAGACGCCGCCCGAGAAACCTTACTGCCCGGAGAAGTCCTCTTTCGGTCGCTTCGCGGGCGGGAGCATAAAAACGTTAAATGTGTCCAGCAGTTGTGCATAATCCGCCGCTGTCAGTTGCCAGATATCCCGTTCGCTGAGGTTGCAGAGCAGAGCGATCATGCGGGCTTCTTTTTCTTCTTCATTGCCACGATCCTTTGCATGAGCGATACGGTCACGAACAAGTGGCTCACGCATTGTCACTTCATCAAGTACCGCGCCCCCCTCAAGCGTGACGGGGGAGAACAGTCTGATTACACGGGTTTCACCGGGAATACTCATAAATAACTCCATAAAAAAACGGCCCGCAGGCCGTTATTGTAAAAAGGGGAATCAGAGGCGAACTTTTGCGGCCAGGCCGGACAGGACATCCACACCATTGACACGGCGCGCAAAACGCTCGGTATCAATGGCAAAAAGCTCCCGGCCCTCCAGCGACTGCCGGTAATAATTCACGGCAATATCCACCGTAACGGCATTTTCAGACAGGTTTTCTTTTCCACGGGCATCCGGTGTGACGGTCTGGACAAAACCTTCAATTTCCTCAACCGTCCCCCGCGCTGTACCATTGCCCAGATACCCCTGATAGGCCGTAAACCGGGAACGGCTGCCGCTGACAAAACCGAAGCTGGCAAGCATGTCAGCATCAATGCCATAGAATTTGACCTGGCAGGTCAGCGCCTCCATACCGTCATCCACCGGAGTGGGAGCGTCCTGGGCGCCGGTACGCAGATCTGTTTTAACAACAGCCAGAGACGGCGGCGTAAACTCATGCGCCCCCTGGATACGAATCCCCTGCCGGAAGAAGGTCCAGACGCGTAATGTATTTTTATCGCTCATGCTGCAAGCATCTCCTCAAGCGCATAGTTGTTGTTCACCCGGACACGCAGGCTGATGAGTTCAGTCGGCGATTTCGGCCCGAAATCGTAGTTGATGTACAGGACACCCGCAGCCATGCTTTCTGCGGTGTTCAGCTCTTCATCCAGCCAGGCCCGCCCGCCGAAAATGGCCCTCAGTCCCACAAGCTGGCGCATATAAGCATTGATGGTGCCGATAATGTCGTCCGCGTTCTCACGATCAAGAGGGCGGTCCACATACTCCAGCATGGCTTCCTGGATGCTGTCCTCAATCACATCCGCTGTACGTCGGACGGATTCAAAACGCCATTGTGGATCGGTCGCGCACAGCCGGTTCCCCCAGTGTTTAAACCCGGCACGGCGGATAATGGTGGAAACGTTCTGCATATTGAGCAGGTTGGCATCACAGTTCTCTTCGCCAAGAATAAATTCATCCACCTGTTCAACGCCCAGGATGTTGTAGATCTCCTGGTTGGATTTACTCCACCACCAGCCTTTTTCGTAATCGATTCTGGCGCGCAACCCGGCGGCAAAGGCAGAATAAGGACGGTACACCAGCTGGCCGTCAGCGTTACTGACCTGGACGCGCGGTCGCAGCAATTCTGTCCGTGCGCCATAGGACTGGCGGCGCTGCACCACTTCCTGCAGGGTTGCGCCGGAAGCACAGTCCACATAAGCGATCGCCCGGAGTTTTCCGGCGACGGTCTCCAGCGCTTTCCCCGCCGCATCGTCTTCACTGAAACCTGGCGCAATCACAATACGCGGCTGATACGTGGTGACAGATTTCGCTGATGACAGCAGCCCGATCCCCTTCAGGACTGCCGCGCGCTGTTTAGTTTCCTCACTCTCCTGCGCAACACGCACAACCACCGTCAGCGCATTACGCTGATCGTTGATATCGGTCAGGGCCTGTTTCAGCGTCCCGTTATCACCGAGGCGGGATAACAGCGTGGTCCCGACGACCGCCACAGGCATGTTGAGCGGAAAAGGTTCATCCTCGCCGCCGGATAGCTGGAGGATGAATGGCGAAACAAGCCCGCCTCCGGCGCCTGCTGCCTTTACCTTTCCCCCTTCAGCCTCATTGACGACCCCGGCCACCTCTGCGGGTGTGGCGGTAATGACGCCATTTTCATCGCAGCCCAGCGAGATCTTCAGGGTAAGCGACTCCGGGTCCCAGACCGCAGATGTCCCGACGGCAACCGGATTTTCTGCATCCGTCTGTCCGGCCACCGCTTCAACATTGATAATATTCCCGCCCCGCCCCTTCAGGGTTGCGGTGAAGTCGAGAACGTTATCCAGAATCGGCGTGCCGGATGACCCCGAAGCCGCTGTTCCGTCAGACGCGTCCGGGGCGGTTCCCACAAGGCCAATGATGGCCGTCTGAATCGTCGTGACAGCAACGGTTCCCGATGTCAGTTCAATTGTTTCAACACCATGTAACTGAGCCATGTTTTATCTCCAGGCATAAAAAAACCTGCCGAAGCAGGTCACATTTTCTGATTAGTTTTTCCCGTGGTCCCGCCGCTGTCGCCGGGGTGATCATGGTCGTTAAAGGTCTCGCGGATTTTGCTCATACTGCCGGCTTTATCAGTGATCTCCTTCGTGGCACCGATATTTCCGATCACATTCGTGTCGGCGTTGATCTGCGTTTTACCCTGGACGGTGAGGGTGTCAGTGATTTCAACAGGACCATCCAGCGTCCCTTTCCCGACGATGGTGTATGTGCCGCCCGCTGCCAGGGTGATCGTCAGGGCATGCGCCGCGCGGTCGTACCGGATCTCAGTACCGTCGCCGTAGCGGGTGATATGCTCACTTTCGCTGCCTCCCGGTACTGGCATCGCGCCGGTATTCCAGCCCGGATACACTCGTCCGTTGTTCAGCTCACCGGCCTCAGACAGCACCGTGACCGCATCCCCCACCGCATATGGATTGGAGTCCGCACGGTTAGCGCCCGCAAAGCCCTGACAGAGTGGCAGCCAGGCGGTAACGATATCGCCCAAATCGACCCGGCATTTCGGGATACCATCATGCTTCACTGAATGGATGACGCCGCGCCGCACGATGTTCGCCAGCCTGCGCTGTAAGTCACCCTCAATATCACTCATCAGGTTTTGCCTCGTAAATCAGCCGGTAATCGTCCACATGCGCGCGCCCAATATCCGGCGCCTTACCGAGCCAGACAGCTTTAAGCGGAGCATTCAGCTGCGCAAACGGATCTGCACCGAAGGCCGCTGACTGCGTGTAAGAAATACGCCAGACAAGATAGTCATCCATGCGCGGATCAAATTCATCGCGCCCGGCATCAATGAAAACGGCGGGTTCAGGATAATTCAGACCGAACTGCTGTCCGTCGATCCACTGGGTAATATCAGCCGCCGCCGTGCGCAGGAAAATTTCTGGCTTGCTGACGCCTGAAGCGGCGGGGTCCACCACCACAAAGAGATCGCAGGAAAGCACCACGTTCAGTTGCCCTTCGTTTCCCCCGCCCTGCTCCCAGCCGTTAATGGTGAGCCAGACAGCGGGCGTGACCAGGCCGGAAAAGCGCGGTACATTTTTTTCCGGGTAGGCATCAGCATCCCGGACCCATTCAATTTTTTTCAGCGCGCCGATCACGGCGTCGTGATACTGCGCCAGCAGGAGTGGCTCCGCCATCGTTCATTACCTCAGACAGAAATACGGGCTTTCACACGCCCGCGCAGATCGGTTTCAAAGTGATGCATAAAAATCTCCATCGCTTCTGCAAAGGCGTTATCCTCGATGTAGTTCAGCATCGGTTCGTAGATATCAATTTCAGCCTCATGGGTGCGGCGGGTCTGCGGGTCACGAATCACCACCGTCCGGCGGTTTTCCCGTCGGGAGCGTGCAACCTCGCCATTCTCAAACGTGCGTGCCGACAGCAGACGGCCTTTCGGCGTGAATCCCGCGTTATCGGCCTGCCGCCTGGCTTGAATGAATCGCCCGGTATTTTTGTCCCTGCGCGTGTGATGAGGCCTGATCCTGCCGGAAATACGCCCTTTGAGATCCTTCACTTTTATGGCGTTGAGACCAAACCAGAGACGAAAATTATCGAGGCGGGAACCGCGATCCAGACGGAATGAAAGCAACCGGCGACGCACCAGATTAATGCTTCTGGGGGCCAGGCCATCTTTCAGATCGGCCATTGCCTTTTTTCGTAATGTGGCCGCTGTCCGCTTTAATGCCCTTGAATATGCCGCGCGAAATTGTTTCTGGGTTGCCCCAATGCTTTCCGCTATTCCCCAGATAACATCCACATCAATATCGACAGGTAAATCCCGCCGCAACCGTGATCCCCGCGCCATATCAGCTCCACTTCGTTATTTCGGGCTGGGGCTTACCCGGCTCCCCGTATGCCAGTGTAACCCGTGTTCGCCCTTCTTCATCAGCACCGACATGAGTGACACGCCAGGGTAAATTGTTAATCAGGACCCGGTCGTGCTTTGACAGTCCGGCAATATCTGCGGTCATGGCGCTGAAGGCCGGGGCATGGTTCTGGATTTCTCCGCCTCCCGGCACGCTGACAGGCGCGTCCGGCGATTCGAAAATCACCGTAACGGGCCGCTGCTTATCACCGACAGAAATAATGGCCGGAACCTCTTCGGCAAATGCCCGGTCTATCCGGGCATCCGCTCTCGCCAGACGTTCACGGAAACGGTTCATCAGTAGCCAAGCCGTACAGGAACGAACTCGTCATCAGCAGCAGCCCCAGCCCAGGCCGTACCCGCCAGAGGGTTCGGCGCAGCCTCCTCACCCGCTTCCGCAGTCAGTTTACCGTCTGCCAGATACAGTTTCTGGCCAACAGTGACCACTTCAGCCGCCTTTGGAAGTACGAATACGCCTGTGGTATGCAGTACGCCCCACAATCCTGCCGGGATATCATCGTGAGCTACGCCCACCAGCGCCCCTGAAAGTACGGCTTCACCTGAATGAATATCTGCCGCACCGGTATTATGAAAATCAAGAGTGTTGCCGTCCTGCTGATAGTTCTTCGCCATTTTTCTCTCCGGATGAAAAGGAGCAGCACGCGCCGCTCCGTAATAAAAAAAACCGTCAGAAGACGGTCGTTTATTTTTTGGTAACTTTAACCATGCCGCGCCAGTCAAGCGGCGCCACCCCCGCATCGATGCGCACCTTGAATGCGGCACCGTCCACGGTGAAGCCCTGCTGCTGCTCAAGATACGGGGTATCAATCCCATCCAGATAAGCAACTTCGATAGTGTCGCGGCCCTTCGCCGCCGACAGGTAGTAATCTGTCGGACTGCTGTCATCCAGACGAGCTTCGGAAAGGACGGTTGCGAAGTTCTGGATCGGGTTATTGATGCCGCTGTTGGCATCTGCCCCCGGCACGCTGGCGGATTTGATCAACTGGTTAGCACGGGATTCAATAGCAACCGGCGTCAACGCAAAAGCCGGACGGATATTGAGATGACGATCGCCGGATTTTTGTAGCAGCATCGCCTTACGTCCATCATCCAGTCCATCGATGCTCAGGTCAGCCGCTATCAGGTTGCCATGATCGGCGTGGAACAACGGCTTGCCGTCCGACATTTTCGGGTTGCTGGTCAGTACTGCCCAGACCAGATCGCCGACAGTTGCGCGCGCAGCGCCACCCATCGCCATCGGGATACGAGTAAGCATATCCATATCGTCGTTAATGATGGCCTGGCGATCGATGCTGAAAAGCTCGCCATAGGTCGCCAGCGCAATGGGTTCTCCGCGATCCTTCAGGGTGACGTACTTATATTCCGCCCCGGCACGCACCTTGCGCAAGGTCGGGAAAGAGTCCAGACCTGCGCGATGCGCGGTTTTGAAATCGGTCAGCGTGCCCTTGCGGGTCCACTGGTCGAAGGTTTCGTTTGCCTCATCCCAGCCCAGCAGTGCAGCCTTGTGCGCCACATCCATCAGGATATTGCCGAAATCGCTGCTGCTGTGGGTGAACGCCAGCCCGACCATCGCCAGCGGTGCACCGTGACCGGAAATACCGATACCGCGATCCACCAGCGACGCGCGCGCCAGTTCACGCAGGGTATAGCCGTTATAGGCGTTATCCTTCTCAGCCTGCGCATAGCCCGCCCGGGCCATGATGGCCGCGCGAATGGAATCACCGACAAGATTGCCGTTACCGGCATAAAGATGAATAGCGCCCGGGCCCGCACTCGGGGTTGTCCCTGCGGCCAGCGCCTGCAGCAGTTTGTCACGGGCCTTTTCAGCCGTGCAGGAAAAGTCGGCAAGGCATTCAGCCTTCAGCGTCGCGAAGGTCGGGAACGCCTCAAACACAGCGGAAACCGTATTCACGCGTTCCGCGTTCGCCGTCTGCATCTGCTGCTGTAGTTGCTGAGCCAGCGCGGTGATATCGATGTTTGTCATCTGCGGCGCGGGCTGTTGTGGTGCCGGCTGGGTCTGGGTTGCCTGCACTGGTGCGGGCTGCTGAACCGGAGCAGGCGGCTGATTCACCGGGGCTTCGGCACGCGGCGTAAAAAGGGTCTTAATCTGTTCAGGCATATTCTGGTAATCCTTCAGTTTATTTTCATTCACACAGGCCGCAGCCTGCAGTTCAGGTTCAAGCGTGTCGGCGAAGCCTTTTTCCACCGCTTCAGCGCCGTTGAGCCAGGTTTCAGCTTTCAGCATTGCTTCCAGCTCTTCCTGTCCAAGCCCGGTCTTGTTCATGTAGGCACTGAGCATCAGCGCTTCATTACGATCCAGCCAGTCGGCATAATCCCGCATATCGTCAGAATCCCCGGCGATACCACCCCACGGTTTATGCACCATAAGCCAGGCGTTTTCCGGCATATGCACCGTGGCGCCAGGCAAACAGACAATCATCGAAGCCATACTGGCCGCCACACCGTCCACCCAGATATCCACTTTCGCTTTCAGCCGCGCCAGGGTGTTATAGATCGCAAACCCCTGCATCACATCGCCGCCGGGACTGTGAATATGCAAATCCACTGCGCTGGCGTCGAAAACACCGGCCTCCTTACAGTCCGTGACAAACTGCTGGGCGGTGATCCCCCATCCGCCGATCACGTCATAAAGGAAAATCTCCACGCGCCCGGCGGCCAGCGCGCGGATCTCATACCAGCACTGGCCATTTGCGGCATCAACGCCCGCCAGGCTGGCGCGGGGGTTAATCATCATCTTCCGGCGGCTGCCCGGTTTGTTTTGCGGTTGCATCAGGCATAGCTCCTTTGTCGTTGGCGGCATCTGAATCAAACACCAGCCCGTGTTTACGGTTAAATTCGGTTTCGCGCATTCGCTGGCGTTTGACCTCCTGGGGAGACTGACCGCGGGCGCGTATCCATTCTGCTTCGGTTCCCGCGCCGCCACGGACAATCCCCTTCCAGGCGTTGGCCTCTTTCACCGGGTCGATCCACGGCATCACCGGACCGAGATAGGTCGCGTTGAACAGCGTCTGGCGGTCTACATCTGACGGGATATCCATCGTGAGCAGCGCCATCGCCAGCCAGGCGCGATATACCGGGCGACTGTGCTGACCGACAAACCATTGCTGCAGGACGTTGTAGCCTTCCTGCCCCTCCACCAGTTCCTGCCGCTGGGCGCTGTAAGTGCCGTTATAGTCACGGGCAATGCTGGAATAGGTGCCCCGGCTGCCAGCGGCGACGGCACGCAGCTGACCGTTGCGGAATTCATGGAGATGAACGTTCGGGCGGTTTGACTCAACCATCCCAAGATCTTCACCCGGCGCCAGATCGTCAAAAATCATGCCCGGCGCGATATCGAAATGACGGTATTTTTTCTCAGGCCCTTTCCAGTCGTCATCCACTGGAAAACTGGCCGCATCCCCGCGTTTGATATAAAAGCCCAGCGCGGCAGCGATGCGGGCGGCCACACGTTCACTCTCTTCGTAGTCCTTGATATCGCTCAGACGTTTAATCACGCCGTGCAACAGGCTGACGCCGCGCAACTGGTGCAGGCGTCGCCGCTGCGCAAGATGCAGCATGTTTTCTGCCGAAACGGTTTTAAGCTCGGCGCTGAAACGGGCCATGTTCGCCGGGTGATACTTATAGACGCGGTATCCCGTCGGCCTGCCCCATGCGTTGACGATAATGCCCTGCCGCACCTGCTGCCCGGCGACGCTGTTGAGATTCATCGGCACAAAATCGGCTTCAAGAAGTTCAAGCGAAAACGGCACGCTGGTTGAATGGGTCAACCCCGCTACCGGCCCGCGCACCAGCTGGGTAAAAATTTCACCGTCACGCAGCGCAGAGCGCAGGGCCAGCCGCTCGGCTTCCGGCCGCGTGAACATGCCTGTCACCTCCGGGCGCACCGACCATTCGGACCAGAGCGCGGATATCCTGGCTGCAAAATCTTCATGCAGCTTGCCATCCAGCCCCAGCGGCTGCGGCTCCACCTGAATCCCCTGCGCGCCGATTACCCGCTCTTCCAGTTTGTCCAGCAGGCCAATGACGATGTCGTGATCTTCATCCAGCGCCCTTGCCTGCTCGCGCAACGACACGCCAGCGGCAAAGACCGCCGTATCCGCAGAACGGCTTTCCCGTTTTCCTTTATGAAGGCGCGACGGCTGCGCGGCTTCATACGCCTGCAGCAGCATTCTGTTTCGTGCACGCGCAACCGCCCACCCTGGCGCAATGGCGCCAAGTGCTCTGTCAAAAATGCCCATGTGAAGCCTTAAAGAAAGTTAGCGAGTTTGAAAGAACCGCTGCGACGACTCACGGTTTCCCAGCGTTTTTCCCAGTATTCCAGCTCTTTACGCAGCGCTACCGGATTATGGTTAGTAATGGCGCGCCCGTTCACACCAGTGAAAGACACGCTTTTACCATCAAGGGAGTCACGGTAAGCCTGGCGAACCGTAACCAGCATCTGCTGAATTTCTGTTTTCGTCACAGCCAGCCTCCGTTTTCGCTGACACCCAGCCAGCCGCCAGACAGCGTGCTGGCCTGTTCAGTTTCTGAAACCGGAGACGAACGTGCAGGCACCGCTTTTTTCACAGCAATCTCCCTGGGGCGTTCCCCGTCAATAATGTTTGAATTGATATCCTGAGCAGCCGCCCAGGCTGGTGGTTGTTCCCAGTCACGGATTTTTTCGTAGCCGCGCAGGATCGCGACAGCGTGGGCATAACAGAAAAGGTCAAAGGCTTCGTTATTGCCTTTTCCCGGTTTACGCCATTTTCCGTCTGTCCCACGTTCTTCGTAGGTCAGTTCCTCGTAGAACCATTCCCCGAGCCAGTCAGGAAAATGGATATACCCCGCCCCGGGCGTTTCACGCTCGAGGTTATTACTGAGCTGGTCTTTAAGCAGGTCTGTCTGCAACAGATAAACCGGAACCTCGCCGCGCGCATCCGCCCGGCGATCGCTTCGGTCAGTGTTATCGGGATGGGTTCTGGTAATGATTTTCTGGCGTTTCGTGCTGTCCCCTTTAATCAGGTAAACCCGTTTACCCAGACCATCACGGCGACACTGACGCCAGAATTTATAGGCGTTATCCGTGACACCATCTTCCCCGCCACTGTCGACCGCCATTGCCAGTACGGGCATCCGCCGCGAAGGAGTGGACTGGAGCGGATACGTTTTTTCCAGCACATCCGTGATCAGCAGCTTCCAGTCTTCAGGATAGGAGCCCGGATGCACTGGCTGAGTTTCGCCATTTTCATCGCAGCGCAGGGACTGGCGGATGTTATAGCGATCCACCAGCCAGCGTTCCCCGTTTTCACCGTAGCCAATGATCTGGACCACAAAGCGGCGTTTCTTCCCGCCCTGTACGTCAACTGACGCCAGCAGGAAACGGACTTTGGGCGGCACCAGCCGTTTACCGTAGTCTTCCGCGCGCAACATTAGCGCATCGGCGCGTCGCTGTTCGCTGGCGGAGCGCGGCAGGTACGGCAGACCCCAGTCGGTGTTGATCACCGCCTTGAGGGTCTCTTCGCTGCCAGTGGCCTCGTACTCCTGCTCCGCGGTCAGCAGCTTATACACCAACTGCGCCCAGGTCTGGTACGCGGCTGCGGGTCCCTCCATCCAGAACGACGCTATGCGCGAACGGCGAGGCTCACCGGAAATATTACCGTTATGGTCAATGCTCTGCCCCTCTCGCAACCAGACCCCCACACCGTTAAGCTCGCGTTTTTTATCCGCAGTGATAATGCTGCTGCAGTGAGGGCAAAGCAGGTGTGCCGCCTCACTGGCTTTAACCGGATCCGGTTCATCCCGGTAGCCGGTCATGGCCTCCATCGCTGGCTGAAAATATTCACCGCAGTGCGGGCACGGCCAGTACCAGCGACGGCGATCGCCACGGTTATACAGTGAAAGTGCGCCAGTTGTTGGCGGTGCCTCATGGGGAGACTTGCGCCGCCATTTACTGTCGCGAATGTCCCGGCCTGGTGAACACTCCACCAGGGTCATACCGGCGGACATAAAGGTGGTGGTACGTTTGGACGCCAAGGTAAAACCGTCACCCTCACCGTCAATATCCTCTGGGAAACGGTCATAATCCGTCAGAGCCACGCATTTAAAATCTGACGAGGACATGATGTTGATGGAGGGCCAGCCAATCTTGAGATAGTTACCGGCCAGAAACGTCCGATCGTGCACGTTGTTGTCGTTCCGCAACGGGCTCAGGCGTTTTGTCACCTCCGGACTAACACGGAAGGTTCGCGCCAGACGCTTTTTTGAGTGTTCCCGCGCTTTCTCCTCCGTCATCTGGACGACCAACATATCCGACGGATCGCAGACGATGTTGTAGACAACCCAGCCATCGACCAGGCCGATCGTTTTACCCGTTCGCGCCGGGCCAACAAACACCACTGCGTCGTATTCACGCATCGCAAGGCAGTTCATCGGCTCAATCACATAAGGGGCAACGGCAGGATCCCACGGAACCGAGTTGCCAGCGCCCATCGGTACGCGCATAAATTTCTGTACTGCCTCAGCCACAGGCATACGGCGAGGAGCTTTGAGAATGGCGGAAGCGTTACGCCTGACTTCCGCTGCCGTGGCCTGTTGCATGACTTACTCCTCTTCTGGCATATCCTCCTGTTCCGGTGAGTCGGCCTGCTCAACTTTGAGGGCGACCTGATCGCGCAGATCGTCAATAACCTGCTGCACCCTGACAACCGCTGCTGGGGTCATCGCGCAATCGCGCTCAAGAATATCGGGTAGCGTTTCCAGTACCTGAACGACGGCTTTCGCCATCGAGGAAAACTCCCTGGTGACCTCAGATGCCGGGATCAGCTCCCCCGTTTCCTGCTGAAACTTGAGGCGTTCACGCTCTGACTGAAACCAGGCCTTACGATCGGGAGGAAGCATTTTGTCAACATCCACCAGGTCCGGTGCTGTGGAGCGCGTGAGTAGTTCCCGAAGAATATCGGTGACGGCATAAAGCTTGAGTTTTGGATTGCTGCCGGGTGCGGGTTGGACATTTGCAAGCTTGCCCGCGACCGTCTGGCGATGCAGATCGGTGATGGCTGCCAGCTGATTGATGTTCAGCCGGAAGTTTTTCAGTTCGTTATCCATGATGGTGAACAAAAAATAAGCATTTCGACATCCTCAAAGTTCTCACGCTCGTAAAATCAATAGGTTAAACGGATGATGATGAAACCCATAAAATGCAAAAAACCAGCCGTTTTCCGCGTGTCCTCGCCCCCTCGGTGTTCAGAATCGCCAGGAGTACCTTTTACAAATGAGAATTATTGTTATTTAATCACATAAAAAAGCCCCGCACTTGCGAGGCTATATGTTAGTCAGTTATGGACCCTGGTTTCCTGTCACCGTGGAAAAATGCCCATTCAATTTCTTCGCTCGAAGGTCTTTTGTCTGCAAAGGCAATTAGATAGTTTTCCCCTCGGATCGATTGCACCGAGATCTTAAATGATACAAACACAAAGTCCTCTGTATCACTTAACCCATCTAGCAAATGCATGTCAGGTCTTTCGAAGAGTTCTAGCAGGCTTGATTGACTTTCTGTCTGCCAAACTTCACCAGAGTATCCCCGACCAAACAACATGACGTCATGCATAATATTTTCCTCATCGTTAATGCTGGAAATGCCGCAGATATTACTTGCGGGATTGGAGGCATTATCAACAAGGACAACGGTCGGAATCCCGACCAAATAAAAATGGCAATAAAAAACCGCCTGTAGGCGGTTAGTTAAGGTGAAAGGCAGACCAAGTTAACGCGAATTATTAGCTTGTTCAGTTATCCCGACCAGTCCTAGACCAGCATGGGACCGAACAATCCAACGTCACCTGAGCCCCTTGGCTTTTCATGCATTAACCAAACAGCGTGACCTGTAAGGCGGGAGACTCCAACGTCCCAGACGCGGGTGGTAAAACTCTCAAGATGGTCGCCCATCCCGGAAATTCTCCCTTCTCATTAGCCTTTCGATTTCTGTTACCCCTGGCTCAGGAACCCTGATGTCACGATCAACGGCTGCTTAAGGGGAAGTCCAAAAACTGGGTCAAAAAGACCTCCTTGAACTTTCCGTGGGTTAACAATCAGATAATATAAAAAATAATCTCATTGTAAAGATCCATCGCCAAAGGCGTCTGTCATATCTCCATGTGGAGATAACCATTATCAAGCCCACCAGCAAGTGAGCTTTGTAATGGCTACTGGCGGTCAATGTGCTCGTAGCGAGAAACTGTCCTACCGTTCTGGTTCATCACGTAGGCGACCTCTCCCGGCTTCAGGAACACATTTTTGTCCATTCCCGATACCGCAATACTCTGCTGGTTAGGGTTGAAACCGACACTCAGTCCACAATGAATTTCTTCGCCACCGCCAGGTGATACCACTTTTACTGTTAACATGCTTCTTCTCCTGCTTCTGCTAATAAAAAAGGCTGCCAAAAGGCAGCCCTGGTACAAAATAGATATGGCTTACGAGGTATGACACGAATTACAGCAGTAATAACAACCGTTAGACTGCGTATAGTACTTTTTCGCCTCCTGAACCGCTGGGCGGCAACTGTCGAAAATGCCAAGATAAGTACGATTTTCTGTTGCTGGCATAAAAGAACATCCGGTTACATGAACTTCGTGGTCTCCATTCGCCTGTGTGTTCTTATTAACATAATAATGCTGTCCCATTGTTTTTTCCCAGAGTGACGCTGTCGATTACAGCAAATACACTTTACTCTCAGAGTTTTTAACAATTAAGACCATTCCTATTTAACTTTGATCGTCATCACTGCCGTTTATGGCAGTTGACTTCAACCGCTTTGTTATGCGCCAGGATGTCGCGCTTCGTCTGCTTATCAAGCACATCAATGTCGTGGTCTGTCAGATAGATAATTCGCGACCACAGGCACCCCGTATCAACGACTACCGGGGCGGGTGAATTGTTCGCGCAGCTCCCGATCAACATCGTCATCAGGCATGTGATTAACAGTCTGCTGTACATCGCTGGCCTCTCTGGTCACTTCTGCCTGTCGCTCTGCTGCCGCTACCGATGCGGCGGCGTTCTCTTCGGTGCGCTGCCTGTCTGCTTTGGCTTCTGCTTTGCTGGTGCCGCGCGCATGTCCGAAACCAAAAGCACCGGCGATAGCAGCAATCACCGCTGCGACCAGGCCGATAATCATTTCGATACCCATAGTGACCTCAGACCAGCGCGGCTTTCGCTTTGGCGTAACGTTCACGGCGGTCTTTAATGCCGTTCTGCCCACCGTTGATAATCTGCGTGACGCGCTCCACATCCCCCGAATACAGGAGACAACCGCGCATCGTGAAGTACCATGCTGCCGAACGGGCCGCATGTCGCTCTTGCGTTAGCAGCTCCGGCGTACTGACAAGGTCAAGTTTCAGCGCTGTACCGCACCTGGTGTAGTTCTCTCGACCAGTGATTTGCAGCAGGCCGCGACCGCGATATTTCCAGCCATCACCCTGGCTGTTATTACCCATGCGGTCACCGTAAACCAGATTGGCTATTTGCGGTTGGTGGGCGACCTGCTTACCATCGACGCGACCCAGCATTTCACACTGATACGGCGTCAGGCGTTTACCAAAGGTTTTTTTCAGCCCGTCTACCGAGTAGTTAAAATTCTCTACCAGCAAGGTAAAGCCAGCAGACTCATGTCCAGCTTGTGCAATGAACATGGCCTGATCGTTAACTGCTGTAATTCCAAACTCTTTCATTGCCGCGTCGATATGCTGAAACCAGCGCACAGCTAATCCAGCGCTTACACCAGCCGCGTGCTGAAATTGTTGTTGATTCATGTGATTAACCCGATATTGAGGCAGGACAAAAAACTACTGACAAGGTGTGATGTAATAAATGCGAAACAGAGTTTGACTAAAGTCGATACTCCACCTCATTAGAACAACACCAGGCCTCGAACTTTCAGGGAAGCGGAGATGTCGCGCTTCCCTTTTTTTATTTCTGAAGAATGTTGATTAAACGCGCCACGTTTCCCCGCGCCCATAGCACGGCGGCACAGATGAGAACATTCACCAGCACAACCAGCCAGTTTGAATCGTGATACAGACCGAAAATGAACTTCAAAGGAATGACGGCGTAAACCAGCACGGTCAGATACGCCAGAAACGAAATAAAAGGCCGGTGACGTGCTCCCCGGCGCTGGTAGAACATCAGAACAAGAACTATCACCGCGCAGGTGATCGAGTTAAGCAGTGCTGTCGGGTCACTTACCATTTCCCCCTCCCCCGCGTAACCGCGTAAAGACACCAAACAGGCTGTTCAAATCCTGATTATTAAGGAAAGTTAGAATCTTTATGCACAGTGCAGAAAGAACTACTGCGCCGAGCGCATCCAGCGGTTTTTCATAACGCGTGGCGGCATTGAGCCAGGAACCAACAAATCCGGCTCCAAGCACCCCGACGATGAACGAGGTCAGGAAATATGCTGCCAGGCGAACTCGTGTAAGGTTTGTTGCTGTTGCGACGTAAAATACTGCACCGCCAAACGCGCCAAAAACGACGCCAAAGTCGGTGTGAGTAAAAACTCCATACGCAACGGAGCCCAGCAGGCCACCGCCGAGAACTGCGCCGGCGCCGGTTAATGGATCGGACATTTAGCCCCCCTCTTATTGATGTGGCTCCTCTCAGTACGAGGGGAAATAAAAAAAGCCGCCCCGAAGGCAGCCAATAACCAGATAAGTAATAATGCCTTTACATAAATTTCGCTTAAGGTTAAATTCTTCTCACAAGTTGATGAAGACAACTTGAAGATTAGCTATTTGCTCTGTGTTATGCCCGTACTCCAATGCGGGCTTTTTTTTACAAAAAAAAGACCTGCAAAAGCAGGCCGAAAGGTGAAGTATATAAGGTATTGTCATATCGAAATAAAGAGTAGTTACATAAACGGGAGCTTTAGTCTGCTGAGACTTACACCCAATTATGATTTATGTTCTATCACTTTCTGATTACTCTCTATCGCTATTTTCTGAGGCTTCTCACTTTCAGGAATTTCCTGGTAAATATCCACCTGCAGAAGACCATTCTCCAGTTTTGCACCGCTCACTTTAGTGTGTTCAGGTAAAGAAAAGCTTAACTGGAAATCCGCGCGTCGGATACCACGATATATCCAGTTTTCTTTTTCTTCTGAAGATTCTTCGGCCCGCTTACCAGCAACAGTCAAGTTTCCACCCACGGTTTCAATTTCAAGCTCATCCTCCTTCCAGCCGGGAACGCTTACCGTAAGTTGATAACGATTCGAATCCTGTTTCTTGAGATCGTATGAAGGCGCAGCCGCTACAGGGGTATCCCCCGTTAACTGACTGAACAATCTGTCAATCCTGTTGAAACGGTCTGAGAAAATGGAATCAGCAAATACCGGGAGTGCTGACAAGGTTCTGAGTGCCATAATTAACCTCCTGAATTCCTGTTCAAAAGCTCAACATAGAGGCAAGCATTGCTTGTCCGATAATTAAAATAATTCCTCTTACACAGTTTTCAAGATCTGCCAGGAAAATTTTTTTCACTTCGGCCCGGGATGTACAACAGGTGAACCAGCACAGGCTCCCCATGCTTGCCAGACCCCAGATTTGTGACCACAGCCAAATAAAAAGCCCCTGTAAAGATACAGGGGCGAAGCTCCCGCATCCCATAACTGATACTGTAGAACACAATCATACGGAAGCGACGCTTTTATAAAAACAAACTGCCAATCTGTCAATACAAACCATTGCACTGATTGAGCCGTATAAAAGGCACTCCATCCAACAAATAACCCACGGTTGTTCGGACTTTAACGAAGCGCTTTTGGATAAACACGGATGTGTTAACAAAAATAAAAACCCCGCCAGGGCGAGGTTTTTATGTCTGGATGAACCTACTTTGTATCTGACGCAGGTCGCGGACCAGGGCGTTCAATTCGAGTGAACCCAGGAAAACTGAACCAGTCTTTAAACCGCAAAAACGTTGCCAGCAGAAGGTCCTTTTTGACCATCCTGAACGGTAAATTCTACTTTCTGACCTTCATTCAGGGTTTTAAAGCCATTACTCTGAATGGCAGAAAAGTGGACAAACACGTCCTTGCTACCGTTATCCGGGGTGATGAACCCAAATCCTTTGGACTCATTAAACCATTTTACTGAACCAGTCAATTTGTTAGACATAGGTAATACCTCAATATACAGAGCCTTACGGCGAAATGGTTTTCGCACAGAACTTAATTACTAATGATAAGAAGGCTCAAAACGAAGGATTACCTATGGATAACACCTGAGATGAGGGCTGCTTTACTGAACCGCTTTATCATGTCTGTGTACTAAACCGACAATCCATTAGTCACACAGCTAAAAATCAATAGCAAGGTTTATTTTTGGTAATGCGTAAACTAGGAAGAAACTGGTCCGCCACCGAGGGCTCGAACCTCGCACCGTCAGCTTAGAAAGCTGATGCTCTGTCCCGATGAGCTAGTGGCGGCTGGAGTTGCGGTGCCGGGTGCCTCCCGGTGAGCCTTTGGTTGACAACCCATGACTCGCGAGCATATCAGTTGCTTATTCCCTAAATGCAAAGCACTTACTGTCATTTTCGCCCCTACGCTAGTGGGATTCACCGCAACGAGGGCAGCTTACCATTACACCCAACAACGAAAAACCCCACAATTGCGGTAAGTCTTCTCAAACATGAGGGGAAAGAAAAAAGGCCCACCGAAGTGAGCCTTATAAATTTGCTGTGTTTAATTATTTACAGACAAAAAATGGTGAGATCGATGAAGGAACATCGGCTCTGCACGCTGGGCACCAAGATTGGGGGATTATTCTTCCGTCCTCCATTTCCCGGTCACCAAAGTCTTCTAAACGATAAAACACATGATACCCTGCCCTTCCTGAACATTCAGGGCATGACTTGAGGGAGACTCCCTCGCGCATCACTTTCAAAGAACGTCGTAAAGGTTTAGCGCAACTGCCACATTTACTCATACCTTCTCCTTGTTGTGCGGAACTCCATTACTAGCAGGGAGGGAGAGGTCAATCTATGAAACAGTTCACGGAAACAGAACCTTAAGGCCGTGTCTAAGTGACCACTCTTAACACATTAAATGATAAACTGCGGACCGCGTTAATGATTTTTTTGCTAAATCATAGTAATTTTATGACCATGCCTCTTGATTTAATTGGATCGGTAATGACTACAGAAGAACAAAAGAAGACTCGAAGAGTACGTGTGGGCTTTTTTACTGGTAATGGAAGCAAAAAAGACGGCCCGTCAGTCGCAAAACTCGCCTTCGAGCAAATGCTTGGGGCTGCTCCTGTATCACTTCCTTATGTTCATACAGCTGAAACCCAGAATCGTGGGCTAAAGCTAGTAACCCTTGATAAAGATGACAAACAGCATAGCTATTTTGGTTATATATCCTGGAGGAGGGACTGTCTGCTGCCTTTTATTGAAGACGGGCTGACTGGAAGTGAAAGAACCATCCCGTTGAGTGATAAAGACTCTGTTGTTGAGAGAACCTACTTTATTTACTATTACGAAACCGATCTGTTGGTAATGACACTTAATCATTTGGGACCAAAAGTGAATGATTTGTCCTTCATTCTTTACAATAAAACTCAAATGCAGAACATACGGTTCGAAGCAATTTGGAAGCAGGAGAGCATGAAAGATCTTCTTGAAGATGGCAACATCTTACGAAGTTTTGACCTGACTGTTGCCGCCCCGAGAAACTTCAATAAAGCTAACTATCACTTCAAGCATGAGTTGACTAAGGACATAGTCGATATGGTTGTGGGTATGGGCGGTTCGCACCTTAGACTGAATATGCGCGGACGAATTCGCCCAAAGAAAGCTGGCTTCAACTATCTAAAAACTTGTGTGACTGATGCAATTAAAGAGCTGATTGAACTGTTTCCTAAAGGGGCTGGAGGCTTACAAATCAAAAAAATCGATGTTACGGAACCGTCTAATACAACACCTACAAGTTTGCTAGATCAGGTTCTAATTAGTACCCGCACAATCGTAGTTAAAAGCGGTTATCCATCTGATTCTGATATCAGAACAGCTATGACATCTGCTAAAATTGAAAACTTAGCTTACCTTGCTCAGTTTGAGCTTGCAGTAAGACCATAAAATTATCAAGGAGGTTACAATGAGAGTGTTTCTGACTCTACTTTGGAAACTAGCCCTCCTTTTAGCCATAACTTATGGTGCTTCATTGGTTTTTAAACCCATGAAGCACGCTGATGTCTTGACCACTGCAGGGGTCTTATCAACCGTTTCTGGGATTCTGTTTGGTTTTGTTCTTGCTGCTATATCGATTTTTAGTAGCGCAAAAAACGACGAAGACGGGGCGATAAACGCACTCAAAAGGAATAACATTCTTCCTTTGATAATCAATCGATTACTGTCAACAGGTGCAACATTAATTGTTGCTTGTTTTTTCCCGTTAATAGCAATGTTTCTTCCAGATGATCTGCTTGTAAAAGGAAATCCTATTGATTATTTGTTTATCTTGCTTGGCCTTTCTTCACTACTGATTTCTTTGTACACCTTTTCAAGATGTTGGTACTCACTTCGTAACATTTTCCCCCACTTGTAAAATAGGCTCTATCAAGAGCCTATTTTTCGCTAACTGTCAGCCGTACATTTCGAGCTTTACATCCAACATACTCAGACAACCGTCTATAAAACCCTCTGCCATCTGAATTTCAATGCGGATAAGCTTCTCATCCTTCTTACGCGCTTTTGCGATCTTCCTCTTTGAGATACCGTATAGATAATGTGCAACCAATAGCGAATGCTCGTATGGTTTTTTTTTCTTCAACCGAGCTAAGCAACCTTCAATGATAAGGGCATCATCATCGGTGCATGAAAGACGAGTTTTGCTTGTCTGAGGCAGAAGTCCTTTAAAGCCAGCTGCGATAGGGGAATAATCGACTCCTGAACTATCACTAGCTGCCCACCCACCCCAACGCTCTAAAACCATTTGAATGTCGCGCATGTTATCTCCACTGTTCATGCCAGCACGCCTATTGCCAGCGCGCGATCGATAAAACGAAATATCAACTCCAGTTGAGAGCCGTATTTTTCTTCGAATGCCCCGGTATCCGCGTGTAACTCGTCGTGATGCTTTCTGCACAAAGGCAACACCCAGAGATCATGCGCTTTTGTCCCCATGCCTCCCTGTCCGTGACCTATCAGGTGGTGGGGATCGTCAGCTGGCTTATTGCAGCAGACGCACGGCTGAGTTTTCACCCAGTCTGTGTAGATTTTGTTTTCCCAGCGCCGACGCTTCGGCCGTAACATGAAAGACTCAGGGGCTTCAGGATCGGCTTTCAATGCCAGAACCTTTTGTTGTTGCTCTGCATGCTCTACGGGCAAAGTACAGCGTTGTATTGGTTTAATCTTCTCCTTAAAAATCGTTGTGGCGGGCAAAGAAGGAGTGATATCGCTTTCTTTGTAAACGGACTGCAAAGGCTCAACAGGTAACCGCAACGCACTGGCAGCCATGCTTTCTGTGATGGCATCAGCGACACCAGCGTAAACCGCCCACCAACACAGCTCACCGAGTGAAAGCTCTCTTTCCCGGTTGTACCCAAGCGCCACCAGCACAGTATCAATAACCCACGCGATCACGTTACGGCGTGCCAGCTCTGCAAGTTGTTCTGTCGTCTGCTCACGTAACCGGTTCTCACAGTGCCAGCAAAGCACCATTGAACCGGGAGCATGACGCATTGTGACCAGCTCTTTATGGTGATAGTCCGAATGAGGGTAATTTCACGCATTGACGGCTCCCTGCATGCTGTTTACCAGACCACCAGCCACGGTGATGATTTCGCTGGTGGGCATACGCTCAAGCCAAAGCTGATTGATGTTCGCTTTCAACTTGTTCTGCTGGGCCAACGCCAGAGAATCCACGCCTTCAACCTGATCGAACACCAGACCAACTTCCAGCGGCCAGATACGCGACTCCACTTCTGGCAGATCTACAGCAGCAGAAGTAACCTCTTCCGCCGGAACTGGCGGCGCCACCTTTGTCGCGGCAAATTGAGCCAGCGCCATAAACGCCCGCCCTTTCGCTTCCAGTTCCGTACGACTGATATAGCTGAACCGCTCGCCACGCCATGACTTATCGAAAACAGCGATGGCACCCGCGAAGAAAGCACCAGTGGGCTTCTGCTTATCGTCGGCAGGGACAAACCACACTGGCAGATCAAACCCAATACGCCCGCGAATGAATACAATGTGATCGGCATCTTCCGGCCACCATGTTTCACTTGTCGCCGCTTTGATGAGGAACACATAGCGCCCACCCTTTTCACGCATAGCCATTGTATGGGCCATGATATGGGTCATGCCGGTGACCGCCTGTTTTTCGTGGTATTGCGAGCGGCTGTAAGGTGGATTGGCAAATGCGGCGCCACCGAGTTCTGCAAGACGATCTGACCAGTCCTGCGTCAGCGCGTTATCTTCGGCTGTGTACCATGCCGGGCACTTGGTATTGTCATCGTCTGCAAACAGATCCAGCACCAGCGGACCGAACATGGCATTGATACCCCAGACAAGTAAATCTGGAGATCGCCATTGATCGCCAACATCTTTCAGATAATGCGCCCTGCGGTTGCGCAGTTCTGCCAGCACCTGGCAATATTTATTTGTCGTCATTGGCGAAACCCCGAATTTTCTGGTAACGAATAATCAACCCCCTGGAAACTTGAACGGGCAAGCGCCGTAGTTACCGGCTGCTTTTTCCCCCATTCATCGCGTGGTGGCCTGCCCCGGCTTTCCCAGCGTGTGGCGCTTTGCAGGTAACCCTCGAATTTCTTCGGCCCAAACAGGGTTTCGGGGCGCATGTACTGGTATTGCTCGTCGTTGTCATGCCAGTGCTCATGTTTCAGATCGATAACCAGCTTCAAATCGCTGACGCTGTACCCGTCGCGCAGCCGCCCACGGATATTTTCGAGAGAGGTTTTTGATTTCTGGAAACGGGAGCCGCTTACCCGGTTCAGGTGGGTTAAAACCTCGATGGCC
The DNA here is from genome assembly GCF_030333655.1 of Citrobacter sp. CK180. Classification (NCBI taxonomy): domain Bacteria; kingdom Pseudomonadati; phylum Pseudomonadota; class Gammaproteobacteria; order Enterobacterales; family Enterobacteriaceae; genus Citrobacter; species Citrobacter sp. CK180. The sequence continues at coordinate 217,355 of NZ_JAOWFM010000043.1, forward strand.
TGATCGGTAATCGTCACTTCAGGGTCGGGTTCCGCAGGAACCGGACAAGAGGGGTTATTCTCCTGTGTAGTCTCCTGAGTATTCTCTGTGTAATCTCCTGTATGAAAGTTTGTGGGATCACCGCAGGCTTGTTCGGTGGGTTGCCACGAACTTGTTTGTTGAACTTCCGCATTCTTGTTTGCGGCATCACCGCAATCCAGTTTGCGGGATTGCACCAATCCAGATTGCGGGGTTTCCACATTCTGGAGGTTCCGCAATCTGGTTTTATCCTGGCTGACCTTCTTCACTGGCTTCGCCGTCTCCAGCAGAAGCGCTTCAAGCCGTTCGGTATTGATGCGGTAGTGCATTGTTGCAGGTACGCCCCGGCGGTCTTCTTCCAGCACGCCAAGCGCTACCAGGCGTTTACGCGCTGTTTCCTGCTCGTCACGCGTCAGCGCCGTCTCTGATGAGATATCGGCCTGGGTTTTATACATCCATCCGCCATCCATTCGGTTATGCCAGTAAACAAGCTGGGAAAGGAATACTGCCGCAACCGGGCCAGCCTTTACTTTCCCTGCTTTTAACTTTGCAAATGCCGGGTTATATGCGATCGGACGATCAAGAAGCTGAATCAATGTGCTCACTTGTCTATCCTCTTGAATCTGGCACGAAAAATAATTTTGGGCGCGGCGCACTCCCACTCATAACCGGCGCGACGGTAAATAACGCGCTGGCGATCGTGATCGTACCCGGTGACATGGACAATGATTCCGTGGTGATCCTGGTAATACTGGTTAAGTGGCTGAATATTCTCTTCCATATCAGCCTCTCATCAGTTCTGAAGCGTAGCGATCAGCTATCCACTGGACGCCGCGGGGCGTTACTCGGGTCTGCGTATAGGCATGACCAAACTCAGATGAACCGGTTTTTACAGTGAACAGGCCATCACGCTGGCGCAGTGCGTGTGGAAGCAGATTGCCGGACTGTCGGAAAAGGACTTTGTCGCGCACCAGAGCGTCAATCATCGCCTTTTCAGGCATATTGAGGATCTTCGCGGTCTCCCGCAGGCTTTTCGCACCACCGGCCTCTACATACTGTTCTACGAATGCCACTTTTGGCGCGTCCTGTTGCACCTTGCTTACCAGCGCCGCATTCTGCTCTGCCATATCGGCAGCCAGGCGAAGTGCTTCCGGTAGGGTCTGCGGCAGCAGCGTATGCCCCTCTTCTAACTCTCTCAGACGGCGGATAATTTTCATCCGTAGCACAGCACTGTATCCGGTGATTAAGCATTCGGTATGCTCACGATCAAGGCGAAACTCTCTGTATTGCTGACCATTCTGTGGGTGTGTCCAAATATGGATATACCCTTCAGAGCGTTCCCCAAGCTGCTCCAGCATTGTTTCGATGTCCCGGCAAACATGACCATGTTGCTTGCCAGTCAACGTAGAAATTTCTCGACCGCTCATCGTTACGCGACCGTTAACCAGCAAAGGTGCTGGTGCCAGAACATTAACCCCGTTTATTTGCTGAACCATTGCGCCGCCCTCCGGTTAAATACCCCCACAATTGCGGTCGCACGACTGTGGTTACACGCAACCCAGCGGTTTGATACTCTGCGCTCATACCGAAACATGATGTAACCCCGAACAGGGAATGCACGTAGTTGCGGTATGCGGTTCTTTACCGTTAAACTGTTCATGCGTTAGTTTCTCCACTGATACGACACGCCAAGGCGCCCGGAGCTGCACACTCGCGGGCGTCACTCTTTTCAGGAAGGCAATAAACACGTGATATCAGGTTCAGAAATGTCATAAGCGTTACCCGGAACTGGTAGGCTATTTCGTTCAGACTGTCCCATTCCCCTTTATCAACCACACCATCATCGATGTATCGGCGATATGCGTTAACCAGATCCCCGAGTCTTCCCACCAGCTCAGCCAGCTTTAAACCAATCTCCTCGTTCTCTATCTCTGGCGCTGCGCCTGGAATGTGGATCCCGTTATCTGTTTGACGAGAAAATGCATCGGCTATGTGACTAACACCAGCAGCTTTCTGTAGCACCATCGCCCATCCCATCGGGAAAATCTGATCGCCATCGACACGTAGCCGGTTGAACAGAGCGTTCTCAGTTACCCCCAACCACTCTGCCGCCTCGGCATAACCACCAGGCAGATCGGTAATGGTCTTTTTAATAGCGACCACCAGCCAGGCTGGCTGTCGTTCGATTTTCCAAATAGGTTCATTACCCACGGTTCCCTCCTTCTTCCTGTGGTTTGAGTTTTACTGAAGCTTCGCTACGCTTTTCGTAAAGGTCGGGATGGAAAACCAATTTTCCCCCGGTCCGATAAGCTGCTTCAGCTGCACGTCCTTTCGGGATAAGGCGACCAGTTCTATTACGCCACTGGTAAACGGCCTCGCTTGTGATTCCAAAAAATTCGGCAACTTTCTCAGTGCTGCCGAAGTAGTTTTCAATGTCATCGGTTGTCATAACGCCTCCCTTGCTAAGTTTGATTAGATATTAATAACCAATCTAACTTTGGTCAATAAAAACTAAGATTGCTTAGCCTTTTAATTTGTTTATGGTGTTCAAATGGAAACTGTCGGTCAGCGCATCAAAGCTCTCAGGCGCATAACCAAAACCTCGCAGAAAGAACTGGGTAAGTTCTGCGGTGTTAGTGATGTGGCGGTTGGGTATTGGGAAAAAGACGTTAATGTACCAGGCGGCGAGTCACTTGCGAAACTTGCAAAGTATTTCAACACATCAATTGATTACATACTCTATGGCACTGAATTTGAAGGAAATCTGATAACCAAGATGCGAAGGATTCCGGTGATATCTTGGGTTCAGGCTGGACAGTTTACAGAATGTAAAGCAGCAGAAGTTTTCAGTGAAGTAGAGAAGTGGGTCGAGACATCACTCCGGATAGGGGATAGTTCCTTTGCATTGGAGGTTAAAGGTGATTCTATGACAAACCCTAATGGGCTCCCGACAATCCCTGAAGGAGCAACAGTCATAGTCGATCCTGATGCAGAGCCACTTCATGGAAAGATAGTCGTAGCCAGGCTTGATGGTACAAACGAGGCTACCATAAAAAAACTCGTCATCGATGGGCCTCAAAAGTTCTTAGTTCCCTTAAATCCTCGCTATCCAAACATTTCCATTAACGGTAATTGCCTGATCATCGGAGTTGTCAAAGGCGTTCAGTACGAGCTTTAACCGACCTCTAATCTTCCTCTTAACATCAAGCTAAGAGTAGTTTGGTGTTTTTTCTTGATCTAAAAGCTAAGTTAAGTTAGATTTAATTCATCAGCAGCGAACAGGCAGGACGCCCACGAAGTAGCCGCCGGTGGCGTATGAATGACCGGATGATTCGCAGGCAACAAAAAAGCGCCCATCGGACGCTTCGCTCTTTAACAATCTGGTTATTCCCAACTTACGGTGCTGCCGTAATTCAATTCTTTAAAATGCATTTTGTTTTTGCCATAAACAGCATCGCATTTTTGACAATGCAACTGCGTATAATGTTGTTCTCGTGCAGCATCATAAAATGTTTGAGAACTTGGCTGTAGTATCGATATAACCCTTTGATTAAAGCATTGAGAACAGTAATGGATGAGTGTTTCCTCTCCTCCGATCACTTTTTTCTCAGAATAGACTAAAGCATCAGTTTCAAATCTATCGAGGAAAAAATCTTCTGTTTTCTTTTCAAAACTCTCATATTCAGTGATCACATTTTTGAGACGGACAACTTCTTCATCACGTAGACGGATCACATCACCAAGGGAGAAGCACTCTGCCTGAAGCGTGATTAATTTACTCTGGAGTTCAATAGTTGCCGCTTTAACTTCAGCATCCGTTTTCGCGTCATTAATGACTCTCGCGAGACCAGCGGTCTCCTTTATGGCGGCCATAGCCGCCGACAGTTCAGCTATCACTATAAATACTCTTATTGCTGTAGGGAATAATCAGATTAACTGAATCCTTGTTGTTGGGGAATAGCAGGGTCCACCGCCTGATGTGGTGAAAAGACAGGCAATAAATTGCTGTGTGTAGTGTTGGCGGTTCCAGTTTTCCATCAGTCCTTCTGGTACCGCCCTTTTTACGAAACAGACAAGGGCATCACTGGGCGACAGGCTCATAACCCAATCCACCCGGGCGGTTGCAGCCGCAGGTGCTCTTGTCTGTTTTGTGGAGAAACGAACTGGCGATGGCAGTCGCCCGTTGCACTAAGTGCCTCTGGATGGGGCATTTATTGAAACGAAACCAAAACTTTTATTCGCCTTATGGCGAGGGATTCGTGCAACCAAAATTCAGCGCGGTGCAGCGCGCATATAACACGGAGAAACTGACCATGACGACCTCAAAAAACGTCACTGAGTTACAACCACGCATGACCAGAGAGCAACTGATAGATGCAGCTCGTACCGCTGCTAAATATCTGCCGGTTGCATCAGCTCAGATTATGAATGAGCTTGCTAACCGTCTCGACTGCACCAGCGTCGCGCTTTGTGAAGCGATGGAACAGCGTAAATCACTGGCAATTGAAAATACCGTTCTCCGTGAAGACGTAACAAGCTGGGCTAAAGAATGCGATCGCATCGTCGAGCGCTACACAAAAACACGTAGCAACATGCACCTACTGGAAGCGCAGAGAGAACTGCGCGACCTGACACCAGCAACCTCCGCTTTCCTGGCTGAAGTGCGGGCGCACGCGCGAAATGAGCTGATTGATGAGTTAGAAGCTCGTTTCACCGAATTAGCGCAGACCAGCCCAACACCAGAGTTGCAAAGTGGTGCTGCTGGCGCTGCTGGTTTTGTCTCTACTTTTCGCAAAGGAGTGCAGTCATGAGCAAATCATACATCGTTATTCAGCAGTGCTGGTGGTGCAACGAGAATGGTCATGGAGTCGAATACACGACAGACAACGTTGAATTCGATAAGCGCGACGAGGCAATCAAGCATGGTCTGGAAATACAGGGCAGTGATGATTTTAACATCGGGGTTATCGAAGACGGACGGCTTGTGTCCTTCGACTGGATGAATGAGCCGGTGGGTGAAGGCGCAGAAACACTGACTGAAATTGCACAAGCCATCGGTTACGAAGGAGCAGCCCAATGATAACCGGCACTTCAAATTTCGATGAAACCCCGGAAGTGCGCTGCACAATCTGCGGAGGTTATTACAAGGCTGATGAGCCAGAGCTACACGTTTGTGAGGAGCGTGAAGAATGAAAGACGAAGATTTAGACCGCTGCCCGCGATGCAAAGAAGACATGTGGGTTGGTAATACTCTCTGCAAGAGCTGTCAACGTGAAGATGAGTTGGATGAGTGGCCTGGTGGTGACGGGAATCCTTTTCCTGGTGAAATTGAATGTGACATCTGCGGGCACATAAGCACAGACCCAGAAGGCCGTCACTTTTGCTGCGAGGACAACAGCGATGATTGATAAATATCGGTTGGAGGATCTACGACGGGAAAGTGGTGAAAAGGGGGAGCTTGCCCGGTGGGTTATCCAACTGCAAGTTGAATTGGATAGAGAACGTAGAAAAGGGGTTGATTCGGCAGAGTTACAGGAACGCAGCAAGGCTGATAGTAACAGCCACCCGGCGCACGGCCCAGTAACACTCGATCGCCTGCGCCGCATTCGTGAAATCTTGGGCAAAGCAGCAGCACAAAGTGACGGCGGCAATCTTGGTTACGCAATGTCTGATGCTGTGAAAGCGATTGATGAACTGCTGGAAGTGCGGAAGGCGGAGCCTGTGGCATGGACTGATGAGCAGGAATTGAGAGATGTTGAAAAAGACGGCTTAGGATACATGTTCACCGTGAACCCAATTACGTCTCACGCAGACCCTCGAAGAGTGATCAAGCTCTATCGCCACGCGCAGCCTGCGCCGGTAGTGAAACTTCCGCACGAATTCCTCAGCGATGAAGGAATTGTCGTTCAGATTGAAAGAGTTATGGCTGCACTGGCAGTTGCAGGAATTAAGTATGAGCGCAAAGGTGACGCCTGCCGCGCCGCCATGCTCAACGGAGGTAAATAGTGAAAAATATCCAGTTATCTGAACGTGAATTGTCGATAGTTTATAGCTTAATGGCGCCGCCGTACCGCGCTGAAGATATTCGCTCTGACGAGTTCAACGAATTGCGTAACAAAGTCTTTTACGCTCTGCGTGATGCTCAGAACGATGAACCTGTAAGTGACGCTTACAAGTTGCCGCCTCACGTTTACCGCGAGCTGGTGAACCAGTTACATAGCACGGCCATGAAGTATAGCGGTTGCCAGCAATTACGCGAACAGATTAGTAGAACACTGGGTACTGTATTAGGCCCGGCACATAGCCACATTAAGTAACCGGGTGCAGCCGGTTGAGTTGAAGTGGAGAAAGACTCATGAGCGATCGCTTCCTGACTGATGAAGAATTGGCAGAAGCTACTGGATCACCCCAGAAGTCTCTGCAAAAAGAAGTGTTAACGCTGAATGGCATTTACTTTATTGAGCGCCGGGACGGTTCAGTAAAAACGACCTGGTATCACATTAATCATCCCATTCAGCGATTAACACCACCAGCAGGATCCCAGCCCACTCCGGGTATGAACTTTAACGCAATAGAGTGAGATTATGGGTCGCAAACGCGCACCCGGTAACGAGTGGATGCCAAAGGGCGTATTTTTTCGCCCTTCTGGTTACTACTGGAAGCCCGGTGGAACAACAGAAAAACTAGCTCCTGCTGACGCAACTAAAGCAGAAGTCTGGGTAGCATTTGAAAAGGTGATTGAAGGAAGGAAAAATATCCTGACATTCTCCCAGTTATGGAAAAAATTCCTCAACAGCGCCGATTATGCAGATCTGGCCCCCAGAACGCAGAAAGATTACCTGGCACACGAAAAATATTTACTGGCCGTATTTGGCGAGGCAGAAGCTAAAGCTATTAAACCAGAGCATGTCCGGCGTTATATGGATGCCAGAGGCAAAAAAAGCCGGGTTCAGGCAAATCATGAGCATAGTTCAATGTCACGCGTTTATCGTTGGGGATATCAACGAGGTTTTGTTCCCGGAAATCCATGCGTCGGTGTAGACAAATTCCCCAAACCACAGCGTGATCGTTATATCACTGATGAAGAATATGTGGCGATCTACGAGCACGCCAGCGATCCGGTTAAGGCAGCGATGGAGATCGCTTATCTGTGTGCGGCCAGGGTTTCCGATGTTCTGAAAATGGACTGGAATCAGATAATGGAGAAGGGAATTTTTATACAACAGGGCAAAACTGGTGTTAAGCAGATCAAAGCATGGACAGATCGTCTCCGTGCTGCCGTAGATATATGCCGCAACTGGGGGGAGGATGGCGCCGTTATTAAAACAATGTACGGAGAGAGATATTCGTATAAAGGTTTTAACGAGGCCTGGAGGAAAGCAAGAACAGCGGCAGCGGACAAACTTGAAAGACCGTTAGACTGCACTTTCCACGATCTGAAAGCGAAAGGAATTTCTGACTATGAAGGAACAGGACGAGACAAACAAAAATTCAGTGGGCATAAAACTGAATCTCAGGTACTTGTGTATGATCGTAAGGTAAAAATTAGCCCAACATTAAACAGAAAAATGTGATTTTAAACGTAGCGCCGGTGGGCAAACTGGCGTTATTTTTTCTCACTGGATTTTCTCATTTTTTCTCAACGGGATTTGTGTCACTGACAGGCGTTATGGTAAGTGCTTGAATAGTGGCGGAGAGAGGGGGATTTGAACCCCCGGTAGAGTTGCCCCTACTCCGGTTTTCGAGACCGGTCCGTTCAGCCGCTCCGGCATCTCTCCGTTCTGGTGGTTGCCATGATGCCAGGTAATTTGGCATTTTAACAGACCCTGTTCCTGCAATTTTGTTCAAGTGACGAGTTTGCGAGCAAAACGATGATTAAGTGGCCCTGGAAAGTACACGAAACAGACCAGAATGCGGCCTTGCCGTGGGATGACGCCCTGGCAATTCCCCTTCTGGTCAACCTGACCGCGCAAGAGCAAGCCAGATTAATTGCGCTGGCCGAGCGTTTTTTACAGCAAAAAAGGTTGGTCGCTCTTCAGGGATTTGAGCTGGATGCGTTGAAAAGCGCGCGCATTGCGCTGCTTTTTTGTCTCCCGGTTCTGGAGTTGGGCATCGAATGGCTTGATGGCTTCCATGAAGTGCTGATCTACCCTGTGCCTTTTGTTGTGGATGATGAATGGGAAGATGATATTGGTCTGGTGCATAACCAGCGCGTTGTCCAGTCCGGGCAAAGCTGGCAGCAAGGCCCAATAATTCTGAACTGGCTTGATATCCAGGACTCCTTCGATGCGTCCGGCTTCAATCTGATTATCCATGAAGTGGCGCATAAACTTGATATGCGCAATGGCGACCGGGCCAGCGGCATCCCGTTGATTCCTCTGCGCGAAGTGGCCAGTTGGGAGCACGATCTCCACGCGGCTATGAACAATATTCAGGATGAAATTGATCTTGTGGGTGAAACCGCATCCAGCATTGATGCTTACGCAGCAACCGACCCTGCTGAATGCTTTGCGGTTCTGTCAGAATACTTCTTCAGCGCCCCGGAACTGTTCGCCCCGCGTTTCCCGGCATTGTGGCAACGTTTTTGTCAGTTTTATCGCCAGGACCCCTTACTGCGACTGCGTGATAACCCAGAAGAGGACAATATACCGACATCACACGTCCATTAAATCGCGGTTTTGAAGATTAATTAACCAATTGAAATGACGTGCGAATTTTACTGTTGACACGTTACAGAGCGGTCAGTATTATTCGCCTCGTTCACACGATTCCTCTGTAGTTCAGTCGGTAGAACGGCGGACTGTTAATCCGTATGTCACTGGTTCGAGTCCAGTCAGAGGAGCCAGATTTAGAAAATCCTGCTTAAGGAAACTTAAGCAGGATTTTTGCTTTTTAGAGCCTATCAATCACATCAAAAGCATCGGTTCAGGATGGCTTGCTATCTGACCATCACTTCATTCACGATAGCATTAGGTATACGTTGTTCAAGGCTTCCATATCAATGGTTCTGGGCTGCTCACAGCGAATAGCGCCCGTTTTTTGTTCTTGCATACGGCAAAACCCAGGTATCCACCGCTGGTAATGGGAACAACAAAGGGTGGCTGGGTGAACTGGTTAAATAGTGTCGCAATTAGCCAATAGCAGCAAATGAGGGGTTCTGGAAGCAGATCGCAGAAAATAAAAACTCCGCGGACAAGACCGCCATAACAGGAAAAGTTTAATATCTGTTAACCTGCATATCGCTATTGCGAAATGTGATGAATGTCAATAAGTTGTATAACACATCCAGCAGTTGATAAAACATCCCCCCAATAAAGAAAAAATGCCGTACTATCTCTGATATAAGCAAGAAAATTCAGGTGCAGCTTTCCTTTCTGCTGGAATATTTGGGCTATTCAACACGAAGTATTTTGTAACTATGAATTCAACCTTCTATCTTGAACGTAATTTTACGCACGGTGACAGGACGTACACAGAGACAGAGTTGCTGGCGGCATCAACGCACATTGTTGTGTTAGCAGAACCCGGCGGCGGGAAAACGGAGCTGATGAAAAGCATCGCTCAGAAACTGAACACTTCTGTCTTAAATGCCAGCGTATTTGCTTACGTGGGAGCAGATAAAGAAAATAGCCCACTGGTAATTGATGCCGTTGATGAGGTCGCCAGGATCGATCAATCAGGTATTCATAAACTCCTTGCGCTAGCCAGAACATCAAAACCAACTCGCGTAATCATGTCGAGCAGGTCAAGCGAATGGGGGCTGGCCTCTACCGGTATTTTTGAGAAATTTCTTGGTTTCTCCCCTATGATTGTGAGGCTGAGAGAATTTGATCAAAACGAACAACACGCCATCTTTAAGCACCATGCGCCAGAAGAAGACTTCTTTACATTCCAGACCGAAGTAACACAGTTTAGTTTAGAAATGTTGTTACCAAACCCTCAGTTTCTGAAAATGTTCACCGATGCCTATTTAGAAAGTGGCAGGCGATTTGCTGACAAACGTTCAATCTTTGCTTTAGCGGTCGAACGACTGGCTAAGGAAGTCAACCCAGATATCCCGAAAGCCTCTATATCTCTTTCAGTTGCACAGAAGATTTCATTTTCTGCCGAGGTTTATGTCAAACTTCTGTTGTCGGGCGCAGAGGGAGTCAGCACCATCGACGCGACGGCAAGCCGGATGTATCCCATGCTGCCAGCATTATTTAGCGGCAGTACTGACTGTTACGACATATTGTCAACTCAGCTTTTCAAACCCGGCGATAAGGAAGACCAGCACCGCCCGGTTCATAAGATCGTCGCTGAATACTGCGCAGCGGATTATCTTATTAAACGAATAACCGACCCAGGGGATGTTCTCACTTTAACAAAGTGCTTACCTGTTATTGCACCGAACGGTACTGCCAGGGATGAGTTGAGAGGTCTGCTCGGATGGATGGCAGCATTAGGCAACAAGTCAGTACAGGAATCCATTATTGAGCTTGACGCCTATGCGGTTCTCGCAAACGGCGATCCATCACAACTTGAACGCTCATCGAAACGACAACTTCTTCATCGACTCAAAGAGATTGAAGCCGCAGACCCCTACTTTCGTCGGAGCGATTTCTGGCGTCGGTTCAGCGCGGCTGGTTTTTTCACGCAAGACGTTATTGAAGAAATAAAGCCTCTTTTAACGATGGGTAATGATGGTCATTTACGTGATTTAATTTTAGAACTTCTGACAGACTCACCGGTAAACTGTCAGTTGACGCCTGAATTAAGTCTGCTTACCTTAAACCCTAACGAGTCTGAACACATTCGTACCTTAGCAAGTAGATGCTTACTCAATGTCAAAGAATACGATTTCATTGGCGCTTTAGCCGTTTTGATTTTTGAGGCCAGTAATATTTCACTCAATATTGCAGCTAAAGCCATCGAAGTCACCGGGCCAGAAAAATTTAACCACACATATCTCTCTGGATTCTTACGCGTCTGTGCGAACCTCTACCCTGCTCACAAAGAACAATTTGAAAGAGTGGTCGGCTCTCGTTATTTTATTAAAAAGCTCATTTCCTGTTTTTCACAACATACACTCGAATCTCTTCTGGATGAGCTAACCCATAACCTTCATTGCCACTGTGGGAAAAAATCCTATGAATGTGATTGTCGCAATGGGATAAGCAAGATCGTCGGTTCAATGGTCGATCGCTATTTTGAACTGACTCAAGCACAGTTTGACCCTGTCAGGATCTGGCAATGGATAGGTAATCTCAATTTTCATCGCCAATGCCAACCCGATCAAAGCAGATCGGTACAGGTGCTTCGGGAAAATGACACACTTCGTCAGGAGATCATTGCTTATGTATTCGGGCCATTAACGGATCGTAAAGAAATATTCAACATAAGAGTAGAAAAATTCGACGGACACCTGCACTCACATTCAGGCCTACATTTATGGAGGAATGACTATAAATTCATCCTCAATCTGGCGTTTGAAACAGATAACGTTGACCTGTGGGCGAGTTTTCTTGTCAACCATCAACGTTACAAAAACAAGGAAGAATATGGCCCTGATGATTTGCGGACACAAATGCGTCAGCACGCCCTTTCCAAACCCGCATTTATGCGCGAATGGGCCCGATACAACAATGCAATGAAATTATCCGAACAGGAGCACCAGTTATGGAGATTCAGACATAGCCGAAGCAGGAAACGCCATGACAAAAAACAACGAGAGATTCACGCTAAAAACATAAAATTTGTTAATGAAAACAGAGATGTTGTAGAACGTGGTCGTCACTGGAGTTGTCTGGTGCGCTTTGCAGAACTTGTGCTCATGCATCCAGAAAGAATTGAATTAGAATTTGGTAACGAGAAACTGGTTCGGACTGCGTTAAGAAATTGTCTGGATTTTATTACTCCCGTGGTTCCCACCCTACCCGAACTAGCGGCTCTACAATGTGAATCTAAGCACAGGTATTCTGAGACAGTTTTATATGCAGCCTGTCTGGAGATTTTACGTGCAGAAGGCAATCTTGAATGCGTCAATACCGAATTGCTTACAGCATTAAGAACCAACATTCACATGGGATATGACTCAGTTTCGAGGGAAGAACGTGACGCTCTACAGACTGAAATAGACCGCCTCATTTTTCCTGATAGTGAAAGTGCTGAAAAATATCTCCAGCAATACGTTGAACCCCAACTCACTCAACCATGCCCTCACCCTGAAATCTGGATGTTAAGTGGAGAAGAGGTCTTTCGTCATTCACGCGCTAAACTTTCTATTGAATGGCTTCGTCGTTTTACTGATTTATCCCTTAACTCAGTAGATACACTTTTTGAAATTGCTGCTCAATACGGCGATCGCGAGGATTTAAAAGAGATTATTGCAGAGCGTTGCTCAGATATGATGTCAGGCTGGCCTAATCCGACAGAAAATGAGGATATTGAACGCAAGCGAATATTCTGGATGGTACGTGAGTTCTACTTTCTGGAGAATATTACGGATACTTATTGGGCATGGCTAAAATCTGACAAAGATAATTTACTGCATTTTTATGAACATTCTGGGCGCATGAGCCGAAGTGAGCACCGTGCCTGGCCGGAACTGACCTCAATCAAAATTGAAGCCATTTTAGATGCTTTCATTGAACAATGGTCGCGCGTTGACCTACCGGATCATTGGGACAGTGATAGTCCAGAAGAGGAAAAAGCCTACCGCTTTTTGACTGATTTAATTTGGTCAATTGAATCAGATATTCCTGACAATGCAATACCCGTACTGGGTCGCCTTCTTGCCGATCCACGTTTCACGAGCCAGCATAAAGGACTGCAAAGTATATATGCTGGTCAGCTCAGGAAAAAAGCACTCAGGGATTTTGAACCACCAACACCAGATGAAATAGTTCAAAATCTGGATTGTGATTCAGTGGTTACTGTTGAAAGCCTGCGTCAATTAGTTCTTCAGGAGCTTAATGATTTCCAGAAAGCGATTGATGGCGGGGAGTTTAACTCAGTAGATCGCTTCTATGAGAAAAATGAACGCCTTGATGAGGTAAAGTCCACAGAGATTATTGCGGAACGCCTGAATTTAAGACTTCAGCCTCAGGGCATCTCTATAACTCCTGAGCATCAGTTGAAAGGGAAAAACAGGAGTGATTTCACGGCATCTAAATTGATTGGCGGAAGAAGACGACTGCTCGTTACGGAAGTCAAAGGCCAGTGGCATAGAGAGTTATATTCTGCCGCTTCAGCCCAACTCTATGACCGTTATGCCATTCATCCTGATGCCGAGCAGCAGGGTATCTTTCTTGTCATATGGTTTGGAGAAAGCGAAACCGTTGCTGGCCGCAAAACTCACGGAATTAAAACCGCTCAGGAGCTTAAAATCAGTATTGAAGCAGTATTACCGGCCGATCTCCGTAGTTTAATTGATGTTTTCGTTTTAGATGTTGCACGGCGCAGTAAACATTAACATGAGTTACATCGAACATAAATATCCGATATCACCACAGGTGTAAGATCAAGCGTTTACCACTGGCACAAAGAGGTTGTTAAAAAGTAGTGGTCATTCTGGTGGTCTTGACAGGTAGCTGATTAAGGTTTAGCTTATTTATTAGCCAGTTACTGGCAAAAACGATCCCAGTCAGAGGAGCCAAATTTAAAGAAGCCCGCTTTTTAGCGGGCTTTTTGCTTTATATCTGATAATCAATGACCGCCTCATCCGACTCCATCACCTGCCGCTTAATATCTTCGACAGACAGCCCCGCATTACACAACTCAATAAACCGCCAGACGTAGTTGCGCTGTAACTGTCCGCGCTTCAGCCCCAGCCAGACGGTATTGGCATCAAATAAATGTCGGGTATCAAGACGCGTCAGCGCCCCCTCTTCCTGCTCGCCGCTGGATTGCTCGGCGACTAATCCAATCCCCAGCCCCAGAGCAACGTACGTTTTGATCACATCAGAATCCTGAGCGCTCAGGACAATATCCGGCAACAACCCTTTGCGGGAGAAGGCTTCATCAATACGGGAACGCCCTGTAATGCCCTGACGATAAGTGATTAGCGGCCAGTACGCGATCGCTTCCAGCGTCAGTGGCGAGGTCTGCACCAGGGGATGATCGCGAGGTACTAATAAACTGTGGTGCCAGCGAAACCAGGGAAAGGCCACCAGCAACGGATCATTACTCAGACGCTCACTGGCAATGCCGATATCCGCGCCACCGTTTTGCAACAGCACCTCTATCTCCTGCGGCGTGCCCTGAATAAGCTCCAGTCGGACTTCCGGGAAAATCTCGCGAAAGGCTTTGATCACTTCCGGTAAACTATATCGCGCCTGGGTGTGCGTCGTGGCAATGGTCAGTACGCCAGATGTATCATTGGTGAACAGGTCGGCCAGTCTGCGAACATTGCTGGCCTCATTCAGGATGCGCTCGGCAATGACCAGCAGCGCCTTACCCGGTTCTGTCATCCCGAGCAGGCGCTTGCCGCGCCGGATAAAAATTTCAATACCGAGCTCATCTTCAAGCTCGCGAATATGCCGACTCACTCCCGACTGAGAGGTATAAAGCATATTGGCGACTTCAGTCAGGTTGTAATCCTGACGGGCCGCCTCGCGGATGATTTTAAGTTGCTGGAAATTCACGCTTCGCTCCGAAGACATCAGACATGACGCTATTGTTAAAGTCTGAAGCCCGGCATAACAAATAATAAAAACCTGCATCTTATACCGCGATGGAATAACGCTTAGCTCACCAGCAGAAGCTCACGGTTTTCCAGCATAGGGCGGCTCACCAGCGACATCAGGATCTCTTTCACTGCCTGTGCCTGCGGCGTCAGGCTCCCCCTCGCCGACATATTCAGCGACAGCGGTAAACTCATCGACGGCGTGGTGATACGCGCCATCCAGCCATTTGCCGCGCCGCTTAACGATCGGGCTGCCGACTCCGGTAACACCGTCACCCCCATCCCACTGGCGATAGCCGCTGTTAATGTCGCGATGGATTCGATTTCGCCAATCACTTTTGCGGTCAATCGGCGTAAGGAAAAGGCCTCATCCACACGCGAACGAACGGCGCTATAGTCGCGAGGAAGGAAAAGGTTCATCTCCGCAACCGCCGTTAAATCCACGCTCGGCCCAGGGCAATCCCGGGTTCCCACCAGAAAAAGATCTTCTTTCAGCAGCGGCTGGCTGGTAATACCGGCCACCGGAGAACGCTCGTAAAGAACCGCCATATCAAGTTGGCCGCTGAGTAATTTATCATTCAGCACCACCCCGCTGTTTTCATGCAGGTAGACCAACACCTCTGGCAATTCCGCCCGCACGGCCTGTAGCAGCGGCATCGTCACCGACGAAGCGGCCGTTCCCGGCGCCAGACCAATAGACACCTGCCCCCTCAGCGTTTGCCCGACGTTATTAACCGCCAGCTGTGCCTGTTCACACTGACGCAAAATCGTTCGCGCATGGGTATACAGGATTTTTCCTGCTTCAGTCGGCGTCACGCCGCGCTTTGTCCGAATCAACAATTGCTGATCCAGTTCCCCTTCCAGCGTAGCGACCTGCTGGCTGAGTGCGGGTTGCGCAATGTGTAATACTTCCGCGGCCTGCGTCAGGCTACCGATGTCGACGATTTTCACAAAGTATTTCAGTCGTCTGAAGTTCATTTTGCCTCCTGTCAGGAATACCAGTCATGATACTGGCTGTCATGTTATGAAGGATTTTGCAAAAGGCTTGCCAGTTTCTGGCCGACGCTGATTTTTATGCTAACCTGCTGTCAAATAAGAGAATGTGATTACAAGACAACGTTTTTAACGTTAACAACTGTTTCCGATCTGCCCCATAAGAGGTACGTTTGCACCAGAATGGCGCAAAATAGCGGCCGAATGAAAGATCATCGCTTTGTTGATTTTGTCAGCAAACGAACGCGCAATCGCATTTCACCCTTTGACAATGCTCGTGGGCGTCGTTAATATGCGCCCCGTTCACACGATTCCTCTGTAGTTCAGTCGGTAGAACGGCGGACTGTTAATCCGTATGTCACTGGTTCGAGTCCAGTCAGAGGAGCCAGATTCTTGTTTTCATGCCGCTTTGCAAATCCCTGTGTGATTCAGATTCAATAAGTTAGCGTGAAAAGTCTTCCCGATGTATTTTCAGTTTACCCTCCGCATCGGGAGAATTTGGTGGTCAGATTTGGGGTCAAGTTGGTTCGATGACGGAGTGACCCCCAAATGTCTCTTAACGACTCAAAAATCCGCAACTTAAAACCATCCGCAAAACCCTTCAAAGTTTCCGATTCTCACGGTCTGTATCTTCTTATCAAACCCGGCGGCTCACGTCACTGGTATCTCAAGTATCGTATCAGTGGTAAGGAATCCCGTATTGCGTTGGGTGCTTATCCTGCTGTTTCCCTCTCTGATGCACGACAACAACGTGAAGGTATCCGTAAGATGCTGGCGCTGAACATCAACCCGGCAAAGCAGCGGGCCGCTGAACGCATTGCAGGCACACCGGAAAAAGTGTTTAAAACCGTGGCGTTGTCATGGCATAAAAGTAACAGGAAATGGTCACAGAACACTGCTGACCGTCTGCTTGCCAGCATGAACAATCATATCTTTCCGATTATCGGACATCTGTCAGTGTCAGAACTTAAACCCCGGAATTTCATTGACCTGCTGAAAGGCATTGAAGAAAAAGGCTTGTTGGAAGTCGCGTCCCGCACGCGGCAACACCTTTGCAGCATCATGCGCCATGCGGTCCATCAGGGGTTGATCGACACCAACCCGGCGGCAAATCTTGATGGTGTAACGGCTCCGCCCGTCAGACGGCATTATCCCGCCCTGCCGCTTGAACGGCTGCCTGAGCTGATTGAACGCATTGAGGGATATCATCAGGGCCGTGAGTTGACCAGACTGGCGGTCATGCTGACGCTGCATCTGTTCATTCGCTCCAGTGAACTGCGTTTTGCACGCTGGAACGAGATTGATTTCAGAAACCGGATCTGGACCATACCCGCCACACGCGAGACCATTACAGGAGTGCGTTATTCCGGACGTGGTGCCAAAATGCGCACACCGCATATCGTGCCGTTGTCCCGACAGGCCATCTGTATACTGAAACAAATAAAGGAAATCTCAGGTCATCTGGAAATAGTATTCCCCGGTGACCATAGCCCTTACAAGCCAATGTGTGAAAATACGGTCAACAAGGCACTACAACTGATGGGCTATGATACGAAAGTAGATGTCTGCGGACATGGATTCCGGGCAATGGCATGTAGCGCTCTGATGGAATCCGGACTTTGGCTTCAGGACGCCGTTGAACGCCAGATGAGTCACCAGGAACGAAACACCGTTCGCCTGGCTTATATACACAAAGCAGAGCATCTTGAAGCCCGCAAGGCCATGATGCAGTGGTGGTCGGATTATCTGGATACATGCCAGGAAGCATATGTACCACCTTTTATTCGAGTACGAAAAAATACCCACGAGACATTTTAGCTAAAATAAAGCCGTATCAGCCCATGCTGGTACGGCTTTATTTTATGGGTCTATCGTTCAGCCCCTACTGTATGAGGAAAGATACAAATACCACGATGGAGTAACTTGGGAGGATGTGGGAGACTTGCCGACGGAGCTAACGGCTCCAGGCTGAAACCCGGCGTGGTAAGGACCTCTTACCAGTCCCGATAGCGCGCCAGCAGGCCCTTCGTTAACAAAGCTGGCTCTTCCCATCCTCAGACGTTATTTTTCCCCACAGCGCGTCGCTGACGGGAGGAGTTTGCTGAAAATAGTCCATCAGGAAATCGATGCATACCTTCAGCTTTGCCGAACCTGAAGTGCGGTTGGAGTAAACAGCCCAGATGTTGGCGCTCTGATGCCACGACGGAAGAATTTGCACCAGTTCACCGCTCGTCAGATAGCGCTGAACCTCCCACAGGGAGCGAAGAATAATCCCGTGGCCGTTAAGCGCCCAGTTCAGCACCACTCTGCCACTGTTGGAGGAAAGCTGGCTGCCGATATGCAGTTGCGTGCTGTCGAGCCCGTTGGTGAGCGGCCAGACACCGAACTGCGCGCTACGCTCCTGGATGACCAGACACTTGTGCTGCTTGAGATCGCTTATCTGAGCTGGTGTGCCGTGCCTGGCAAGATACTGCGGCGCGGCGCACAGCACCCGTCGATTGAGCGAGAGCCTGCGGGTAATGTAGAGATCTTTAATATCGTCGCCGACGTGGATCTCGAGATCCACGCCCTCTTCGATAAGGTCAACCACCTGGTCGGTCAGGGTGAGCTTAACGTTTAGCGCCGGGTAGCGTTCCGCCAGCGCGGAGAGCGCGTTTGCCATGTACGTTGAACCGAACCCAAACGAGCAGCTAATGTGGATATTTCCCTCGATGGCGTCGCGCCAGGCGGCAAGCCCCGACACGAACTCGTCCATGCTGTCCAGGACGGAGATCGCTCCGCTCAGCGCCTTATGCCCGTCGGCGGTGAGCCGGATAGTGCGGGCGCTGCGATAAAACAGGCGCATGCCAAGACTTTTTTCAAGCAGGCCGATACGCTTGCTAACATAGGAGGGCGATAGCCCAAGCTCAGCCGCCGCGTTGGCAAAGCTCTCCTTGCGCACCACGGTCAGAAAAACGTTCAGATCTTCGATAAGCGGCCACTGCGCCCGCTGCTTGTCATGAGTGCTCATGTGCATGCCATCCGGAGAATAAAAAATGAGGCCCGTTCTCGAGCCTCGTTGGCGGCGCAGAACCTTCAGGAAAGGAAGGGCATGATGACCCTGAGCATCTCCTCCGGGCACTCCTCCTGAGGGCTGTGTCCGCAAGGCATTGGCACGCCGCTCACGTTCAACGCCTTTTCCTGCCACGTTGATATTACATCATAAAGTTGGCCTACGGTGCCTTTTGCACCCCACAGGGCCAAAAGCGGGCTTCCGATACGCAGATGCTTATCGGCTTCATCGTCAGCCAAGTCTATCGTGGCCGCCGCCCGGTAATCTTCGCAAACCGCGTGCAGCGTTTCCGGGTTCTGATAGCAGCGCAGATATTCGGCAAATACCTCCGGCTCCGTCGCTCCTGGCGTTTTCAACTGTCCGCTAATGTGCTTTTGCAGGAAGAAGGTCGGGTCGGAGGCTATCAGCTTCTCCGGTAGCGGCGCGGGCTGAATCAGGAAGAACCACCAAAAATAGCGCGTGGCAAAAGCCTTATCCGTACGTTCATACATCGTGGCCGTTGGCGCGATATCAATAAAGACGCTGCGCTTAACCTGCTGCGGATAGTCCAGCGCCAGGCGATGCCCGACGCGAGCGCCGCGGTCGTGCCCGATAAAGGCAAACCCGTCGTTAAAGCCCAACCGCGCCATCAGCAAAACGATATCCTTTGCCATCTCGCGCTTGGAATAGGTGCGGTGCTCGGGGTCGCTCGGCGGCTTGCTGCTGTCACCGTATCCCCGAATATCGGGCATGATGACGGTAAAGCGTTGAGCAAGCGTGGGGGCAATCTTGCGCCAGGTTACATGGTTTTGCGGGTGCCCGTGCAGCATCAGCAGCGGCTCACCCTGACCGCCAACCGCAGCGCGCAGGCGGATGCCATTGCCCAGTTCAACGTCCAGTAGCCGGAAGCCAGGAATAAAGGCAGACTCACCTTTATCTTTAATGCCTTCAGTGGTAACTATCATCATCAAACTCCTTATGTTTTCTCCGCTCAGGCTGGTATCTCAACCACCTGACGCGCCTCGCTGACCGTGTTGCTCAGGCGGCCAAGCCCCTCAATCTCCACCTCAATGCGGTCACCCTGGCGTAAGAATAACGGGGGAACGCGCTTTTTACCCACACCACCCGGCGATCCGGTAGTGATCACATCTCCAGGCATCAGGCGAGTAAAAGTGCTGATATAGCTAATAAGCTCGGCGATCTTATGTACCATATTGCTGGTGTTATCGTCCTGTACCATCCGCCCGTTCAGCCAGGTGTGGATAGCCAGCGCCTGTGGATCGACAATCTCATCCTGAGTGGTTAAGTAGGGTCCAAACGAGCCGGTCTGCGGCCAGTTTTTACCGGCGGTATACCAGGTATGCTGCCAGTCGCGCACGGAGCCATCCATGTAGCAGCTGTAGCCTCCCACGTACTCCAGGGCCCGTTCGGCGCTAGCGTGAAAGCAGCTTTTACCAATAATGACGGCAAGCTCGCCCTCATAATCAAATTCAGCGCTGGCTTCCGGTTTGAGCAGTGTGCCGTTGTGACCGGTCTGCGAATCGGCAAAGCGAATAAACAGCGTGGGTTCGTTATTCTTTTCGTCAAACTCAAGGCGCTTGTCGGCGTAGTTCATGCCCACGCAGATGATTTTGTTCGGATCTTCGATAACCGGAAGATAGCTAATATCCTCCAGTGCGTAGTCCGGCTGCTGCTGTCCGTAAGCGGCAGCTTCGACCAAAGCGTCACCAGCCAGCAGTGATTTGATAGTCGGATAACGTGCGCCTATCCGCGTCCCCAGATCGATAACGCCGTTTTCGGTCCATATGCCGTAACTTTTATCGCGGCTATTTTTGCCGCCCTGATGCATAAAACTGACCAGTTTCATAATGTTCTGCTCACTCCTCAGAGTCGTTCTTACGTTCTACGCCACAAGCCACGGGTGCGTGGTAAAGTGGCGCTCCTCAAAATCACGTATTTCCTGCTGATATTGCAATGTGTAGCTAATCGCATCGTGCCCTTGCAGCAGCATCTGCTTTTTCAGTTCATCCACGGCAAAGGAGAAGGCTGTTTCCCCTGCCTGAATGCGTTGTTGCTGTAAATCAACGGTGATGTGATTACTCGTCGGATTACCTGCCACCTGGGACAGCAGGTCGATATCCACTGCTGAAAGCGTCAGGGTTAGCACGCCGTTGCGCTGGCAGTTGTCGTTAAAAATACCGGCGAAGCTGGTGCCGATAAGCGCCCGAATACCGAGCTGGCGTAGCCCCCAAACCGCGTGTTCGCGGCTGGAGCCGCAGCCAAAGTTAGGGCCAACGATCAGAAACGTCGCGCCGCGCCACTCGGGGCGGTTGAGAATAAAATCGGGGTTGGGCTCGCCGCTGGCTAACCAACGCTGGTCGTAAAAAGCACCCTTATCCAGTCCGCTGCGATCGATGCCCTTAAGGAACTGTTTGGGCATGATGACGTCGGTATCAATGTTGGCCGCCATCATCGGTGCGGCAATGCCGGTAACGCTGTTGAAAGGTTCCATTTTGTCTATTGTTCCTGCTGCAAAAACTGGCGTACATCGACCAGGTGACCGGCTACCGCGGCGGCGGCCACCATTGCCGGGCTCATCAGATGGGTTCTTGCTCCCGCGCCCTGGCGACCGGCAAAGTTGCGGTTGGTGCTCGACGCACAGCGATCGCCCGGCATCAGTACGTCCTCGTTCATCGCAAGGCACATCGAGCATCCGGACTGGCGCCATTCAAATCCCGCGGCAATAAAGATTTTCGCCAGCCCTTCTCGTTCGGCGCGGGCGCGTACCTGGGTTGAGCCTGGTACGATGATTCCCCTGACCCCCGGCGCGATTTTTCTATCGCGCAGCACCTGTGCGACGGCGCGTAGATCTTCAATACGCCCGTTGGTGCAGGAGCCGATAAAGGCGTGGGAGATAGGGATGCCGCTGAGCGGCATGCCGGGTTCAAGCCCCATGTAGGCCAGCGCGTGTTGCATGTCGCGCCGCCTGGATGGGTCCTGCTCATCGGCAGGGTTGGGAACGATATCGGTGATGCTGCCGCCTTGATCGGGGCTGGTTCCCCAGGTGACGCGCGGCGTCAGGTTTGCGCAGTCAAGCACCACTTCTTTATCAAAGACCGCGCCCTCATCGCTGTGCAGAGTGCGCCAGTGGGCGAGAGCCTGCTGCCACATTCCGCCCTTAGGGACGCGCGGCGCGGATTTGATATAGGCAAATACCTTGTCGTCGGGCGCCATGAACGCGCCGCGCGCCCCTGCTTCAACCGCCATATTGCAGACGGTCATGCGCCCTTCGACGCTCAGCGCAGCGATCGCTTCGCCGCAAAACTCAATTGCGTAGCCCGTCGCGCCATCCGCGCCGATTTGGGCGATAAGCAGCATGACAATATCTTTTGCCGTCGCGGCAAACGGCAGCTCGCCATCCACCCGGACGCGCAGCGTTTTCAGTTTTTTATAGGCCAGCGTCTGCGTCGCCAGCATATGCTCAATTTCAGAGGTGCCAATGCCGAAGCCGAATGCGCCAAAAGCGCCGTAGGTGGTGGTGTGGCTGTCACCGGCAGCAATCACCATGCCCGGCAGCACCATCCCCTGTTCGTGGGCGACAACGTGTTCGATACCCTGACGCTCATCCATCACGCCAAAAAGCTCGAGGCCAAAATCCCGGCTGTTCGATTCAAAATAGCGAACCTGGAGTTCACCGCCCGGATCGGTCATCTCTTTAGTGCGCTCGGGGCGCGTTGGGTTAACGTGATCGACGTTGAGTAAAATACTTTTTGGCTGCCAGACCTGACGTTTCGCTTCGCGTAATCCGCTGAACGCCTGCGGGCTGGTATACTCATTCAAAATAGAGCGATCGATATACAGCAGCACATTACCCTGTTGGTCTAATTGTCGAATAATATGTGCATCGATTATTTTATCGTACAACGTTTTAGGTTTCATGGTTGGATCACCTTGCTTATATACTGCAATAACAAAAGGCATTGCTCACGTCACCAGAATATTAGCAACCGCAGCGAAAAAGCTTAAGTAAAAGCATGACATACAGCCATGAGGCCAAAGAACACGGATCGTGTTTTATGTAACACAATGATATTATTAATTTTTTTATCCATGAGCGATGATCTGGCGATCTACTAATAAAAGTGTGATCGCAATAGCTTGAAAAGTGAAAAAAAATAATAATGCAAGAGTTAATTCTCAGCTCGCTGCACGCTGGCTGAGCGTAAGATCATTGGAAATAAATAAGATGCACGATTCATAATTCAATCTATTACGCCTGGTGAGTATCGCGTGGCAATAATTAATGTATAAATCCTATGGTTATTTGAACAGACAACCTGATGATGCGCTAACGCTTTTTGGGCATATCGCGCGTACCACCAAAATTATCTAAAGAAATTGTGAGGAATAAAAATGAAGCCAGCAGCGAATAACATCGGACTCAGAAATTATTTACCCATACTGCTCACGCTGCCGCTGGCCGGACTGGCGGAGCTTGCCTCTCTATACTCTATTCAGGCGCTGCTGCCAAAGCTGGCGGAGGTTTACCATATTCCGCTTAATCAGGTTGGCCTGATCCTGTCTGCCGAAGTCGGCTGTTTGGCCCTGGCCATGCTGTTTACCGGCAGCCTTTCCGACCGCTTTGGACGCAAGCAAACTATCGTCGTTTCACTGCTGCTAGGCGGCATTTTGACGCTGATGTGCACGACCGTCAGCGCCTGGCCGGAGCTGGTGCTTTATCGCGCTCTGCTTGGCCTTGCCGTCAGCGGCATCACGGCGGCGGTCACCGTTTATATCTGCGAAGAGGTATCTCCCGTTCTGGCGGGCGTAGTCACCGGCTATTTTATTTTTGGTAACTCGCTGGGTAGCATGTCGGGCAGGGTTTTCGCCACGCTGATGATGGAACACGTTTCGCTGAACGTTATTTTCATGCTGTTTGGCGGTCTGCTGATCTTTATGGCGTTTTACGTTCTCTATTTCCTTCCGGCGTCGAAAAACTTTACCCCGAGCACCGCGCTAAACCTGACGCAGATGTTAAAAGGCGGTATTGAACATTTTAAAAACAGAAATATCTCTCTGGCCTACGTTATCGGCTTTATTCTCTTCGGCTCCTTTACCTCTATTTTTAACTTCGTCGCCTTCTATCTTCACCGCGAACCGTTCAATCTCTCATTTACCCATATCGGGCTGATCCCCGTGAGCTTTGCGCTAACCTTCTTCTCCGCGCCGACGACCGCCAGGCTGGCCGTGCGGTTTGGCGCCATGAATATGCTTAGCATGCTGCTGATGGTGATGATTGTCGGCGCCGCCATCAGCATTTTTGCCACCACCGCGGCGGTATTTATTTTCGGGGTGGTTGTCCTCTCGGTGGCCTTCTTTACCTCACACTCAACCATTCTCTCCTGGGTGAGCAGGCACGCCTCTCATGCTAAAGGACAGGCAACGGCATTTTATCTCTTCTGCTATTACGCGGGCGGGGCGGTGCTGGGCTACCTCAACGGTTTCGTTTTTGCCAAAGCGGGATGGAACGGGCTGGCGCTCTCCGTGATTTCCCTGCTGGCGATTGGGCTGCTGCTTAGCCGTATTCTGCATGCTGCCAATAAGCAAAGAGTAATGGAGACGCGCGAGATGGTTAATATCGGGATCGATGCCGATAATTAAGTACAGAATCTGGCCCGATTCCGCGTAAAGTTCGGCAGCGGGCCGGATACTTTATTGAACCCTGTACGCCGTAAAAAGCGTGGCCCCCGTGACTACGGGGCCGGATGATTAAGCGCATCATTAAATTTTATTTCTGCAGCATCCACGACGCATTTTAGCAGGACAGGAGCGATGGTTACGAAGCGGAGTGATTGAAAAACGTATCTGCTGAGCGGTCGTTACGAGCCGCATATCCAGTCCCGTAAAGAGGAGTCTGATGCCAGTAAAAATATGACTGCAAGGCCCATTGTTGGGTCGTTGAGGGGACTCATAGCTGGATGAATCACTTTCGCCGGGCCCTGACCCGATGGGAAAAGGAGACCGAAAGTTACAAGGCCATGCTGCATTTTGCCTGTGGTCTTATTGTCTGGAATAAGATCCTATTGAGATAGGCTCTTAATCTGGTATTCGTTCTTCTTTTTGTCTACTGCTAAACATTGGGCCGAACACGGGGGCCTGAAGCGCTAAGCAGCCTCCGTTTCAAAATAATCCAGACCTCACAACATAATAGATACCGCACCCTGAAATAAATTCCACTGAGAAATTTTATGAATTTTTTTTGAAAAAACCAATAAAAACAGAGGAGAATTATCATGTCAAAAAAACAACCATTATCAAATACAAAACATAGTTCGCCTGACTGGCTGACTATAAGTGAAGCAGTCGAGATAATAAATAAAAAAGGTTGGAAATTAAAAAAAAAGTGACATTTACAGGCATGCACTACATGGTAGCATTCGTCTCTCCATTTACTTTCAGTCGCCATTTACATTACGGAAAATTCAAAGGTCAGGCTACAAAGTAAGGCTTAGAACATCTGAAATGTCATTAATAAATCGTTTATGCCTTCTTGACAAAAAAACCTTTCTTAACGGGCATAACTTTATTATTAGCACTGCTGGCAAATATATCATGCCCACACAGAGAGTTATTGATACTCCATTGATTGGATATGAATATGTTCTAATACAGAGATTACTTGCCCATTCCCTTAAAATCCCCTTACCTGTAACAGGAGCCATTGATTTTAATCATGGCATAACAGTCAGCTTACAGGGGGAAATATATCAACTATTCGACAGGGTAACGTGGAAAAAAAGAATAAAACAAAAAATCATGCAACTCCCTAAAAATATTTCACAAGATGTACATGAAGAAATATTCTCTCAGAGGATACACGATTACCTGGAAAAAGAGTATTTCCCGGCTCATGTTCTACCTCGGGATGCCTGGTTTGTCATTCGACACGCTGAACTTGATAAATTCATTAACATAGAGATTAAGAACAAAATGAAACCATTATCTTCAACACGAATATCAACACCATTATCTCGTTTTTTCTGGCTGGCCTGCAAACATAATGAGACGATCAGCCCACTAATCCGGCAGCCCTATAAACTTCTGTCCATTTTTGAACAGTGGGCCTTTCATGATGGTATTACAGACCATCTGAGTGGCGATACGCTGAAAAATGCGCTGGAACGGGGTTCTCCTTCTTCTACATCCTTATCTAACTGATCAGATATTTATCCGTCTCGATACATAACCCGTATTAAGAGGTTACCCGCGCTTAATACGGGTTCATTAGCTTTTCCTTCACCTTTCACCGTGTTTTTTTGTTGTCTCCGGGCTTACCCCGTTTATTTCCACCACAGGAGAAAACGATGACAGCACATCAGTTATTACGTCTGAAACAGGTTGAAGAAAAAACCGGTCTTAAACGCTCTCAGATTTACCTGTATATGAAAAACGGAACCTTTCCTCGTTCAATCAAGATAGGCCCATCCAGTGTGGCATGGCTTGAATCCGAAATTGATGAGTGGATCAACCTGAAATTATCCGGACGCGAGGGCAGTTGAAAATGTCCATCTATTTTTTATTTTCTGAACTTCTCCAGAAATAGCATGAGGCGATAACCGGATGATCCCATCAATTAATTACTCCATCATAGCCAATGCATTGCATGCACTGAAAGAAGGCAATATTCGCCACTGTGAATCTCTGGGATTTACTATCGACGAAATAAATGCTCTTGATCAGTTATCCCTTGATGAACTGTTTACTGTCAGCCGGGCGGCGGCACCCTTTGTTTCGATCATTGTCCGCCATGATGTTCTGCATCATTTACTGGCGCAGGCCCGCCAAGAATACCGGCATCAACAGGAGATTAACCGGGCTATCCGCCTGGGTGGCTCTATCGCGTTGCTCAACCACTATTTTGGCCTGACATCAAATGAAGTCTGCCTTCGCCGTAGGTTGCTGGGTGTCAGCGTGCCGTATGGCCGGACACCTGAACCGGATGAAAAGACGGATGCGGCTATCTGGCTGCAATGGCAACAGTGCCGGGTGGAAAACCTTGAATCGCCTGATGCTCTGATGGCTATGATGCAGGTGACGGAAGCCCTACTGCCGAAGACCGAAGGACTTTTACTCACTACGGTCTGGAAGCGTATTGCACTTTGCGAACAGGAAGTTGCCGCTGACAGGAGGACGTCATATGCCGGATGAGATCGATCGCGATCAGGAATTTAATGAACAGCGACTGGAGGAGATGATTGAGCAGAATCGCTTTAAACCGGGACCAACGCCATCATTATTCTGCTGTCGTGTATGTGGTAAACCCATTCCTGAAAAACGACGGCAGACACTGCCTGGCATAGCAACTTGTACCGAATGTCAGGAACAACTTGAGCGTTGCAGACGCTGATAATAGCGATAAAGACGTGCGGGGATATTATTTCCCTGCATGTCTTTCTGGTTCTATGAAAATATAAATACCTATTTATTGTCTGCTACGTATATTTCGCTTTCCTTCCGCATATGATAATCCTTGTCAGGATATCTCTCTTATTTTCATTTTGACTTTATCATTTATATCCCTGGCAAAATATATGAATCTGAAAATGCCATTACTGCATGGTTGCCTTGATGGACGTTAATTCGTCCGGGCCAGGTATCGCTCTTTAACAACCGGGATCAGGCTGTCACGTAACCACAATTCAGGGTGCCGCTGAATGTTCTCGCTGACCCGTTAAAACCGGAATGCAGAATCGGGATGTGATCGGTTTATTTCATTCACTGTTGTTTTGATTAAAGGAAATTCCATGAGGAAACCCGTTTATCACGTCTTTGTCACTCAGGAAAGCCAGCCCAATGCACAGGGTGAAAAAAACACGTACTGGACAAAAGTTGGCGTGGGCTTCGCGCATAACGGCAAGCCCGGCCTGAATATCGTGCTGATACCCGGTATTGCTGTTTCCGGCAGGCTGGTGCTGCTCGAACCCAGAGAAGACAGCGACATTTCGCAGGATGCCTCTGCCGCTTAATCCATTTTCTCTTCCTCTCCTCCGGCGGCGTACTTTTCTGTAAGCCGCCAGTCTCTCTGTTACGAGGCCAGCATGCTTTCCACCACTGCCTTTCTGGCACTGGCGGTGCAGTGCGCCGCCAGTATTCACCCGTCCACGTCGCTTGACGTGGCGCGGGTCGAATCCGGTTTCCACCCTTACGCCATTGCTGAAATTCTGCCAGACAGCCGGGGCGTGATTTCACATTTCCCCACGAGCCTGTCGGAGGCGATCCGCCTCACCGGACGGCTGGCAGCACGGGGCAGACGCTATTCGGTCGGCCTGATGCAAATCACCAGCACCAATTTCCGCCATTACGGCGTCACGGCCAGCGACCTGCTTAACCCTTGCGTCAATCTGTCGGTATTTGAGCGCATTCTCGATGACTGTTACCGGCGCGGCGGCACCCTGAAACGGGCGCTCAGTTGTTACTACTCCGGCAACTTTGAAACCGGCCTGCGACCAGAATCCGCCTTTAACCAGACCAGCTACGTACAGCGCATTGGCTATGTCGTCCCGTCCACGCGGGAAGACCGGCAGCGTACCCCTGACCGGAACGTACAGCCCTCTGTCCGTTATCCCGCCGTTGTACTGAGCGGCGAGCCTGTCGGTGCCACTGCGCCGGTCCTGACTTCCCTCCATTATCCCAACGCCGTCATTCGCGGCACCGTTCCTGTTGTCATTCACGAGGAGAAATGATCATGCGTCAATGCAATATAGTTGCTGCTTCACTCCTGCTGTCCACTCCGGCGCTGGCGGTAGATGGCGGATTTAACAAGGCGAATGAAACACTGAGCAACACCTCAACCGGTCTGCTGGGACTGGCCGCCGTCACCATCACGCTGGCAACCATGTGGGTGGGCTACAAGGTGCTGTTCGATGGCAAGAGCCTGCATGACATGCGTAACGTCATCATCGGCGCGATCCTGATTGTTGGCGCGTCCGGCTTCGGTGCCTACTGGGCATCATAAGGGAGGCAACGATGGCTACGCTGAATAAAGCACTTACGCGGCCAGCCGCCATTATGGGCATTCCTCTGGTGCCGTTCGTTCTTGTCAGCGGGGCCATCGTCCTGCTGGCGGTCTATGTCAGCTATTACCTGGTACTGTTGCTGATCCCGGCCTGGGCGGAAATGAAAAATAAAGCCCGTAAGGATATCCATTATTTTGGGCTGCTCTGGCTGGCATTTAAAACCCGTGGGCGGCTTTTCACCAATAACTATTTTGGTGCAAATGCCCTTCTGGCAAACCAGTACGATAACGTTGATGTATCGGAGTTTATTCAGAAAATGAAATTAAACGAGCGTATCACGCTGGATAAGTATATTCCGTATTCCTCCCATATTCACCCTTACGTCATCAGAAATCGTCACCGTGATTTTGTTGCCACCTGGGAGCTGGGCGGCACGGTCTTTGAATGTGAAGATGAACATCACCTGACCCTGATGGCCACGCATCTGAATAACGTTATTCGTTCGTATGAGGGTCTGCCGGTAACATTATATATTCACCGGCTCCGTGAAAAATATCATGATGCTTTTGAAGCCTGTTCGGGCATTCCCTTTTCCGATGAGATAACACGTCGGTATTACCAGCCGGTAAAAGAAAAACCGTTCTGGCGGCACCGGCTGTTTTTCTCCGTCTGCTACGCACCGTTCTCTCAGATTGAGAAGAAAACCATGAAAGCGCAGTCGCACGGTAAACGCCAGCCAGCACTGGATGACGCGCTCAAAATCATGCAGGAATACCGTGAAGCACTGGAATCTTCATTATCCCGCTATATGGCAACGCCGCTGGGGATATATGAAGAAAATGGTCGCGTGTATTCCTCACAACTGGCGTTCTTCCATCGTCTGCTTACCGGTCGGTGGCAGAAGGTGGCCGTAACGCGCTCACCATTTTATGAAACGCTCAGTACGCCGGACGTGTTTTTCACCACCGACACCGGTGAATGCCGGACGGTCGGCGGCTCCCGCTTCTTCCGTAGCCTGGAGATTAAGGATTATTCCCCGGAAACCCATACCGGTATGCTGGATGCGCTGCTGTACGCCGAAAGCGAGTATGTTCTGACGCAGTCCTTTACCTGTATGGCACGGGATGAGGCGCAGAATCATATCCGGCTGGCGGAAAAACGACTGAATTCGGCAGACGATGACGCGCTGTCGCAACGTGAAGAGCTGACAGTACTGCGCGACCTGCTCCAGTCCGGGCATGTGTCCTGCGGGAAATTCCACTTTTCCCTGCTGGTGTCGTCGGACAACGCCACTCAGGTGGTGAAAGATACCAACATGCTGGCGCAGCCTTTCGCCGATCTCGGCATTATGACGACGCTTTCCTCCATGTCACTGCCCGCTGCATATCTGGCACAACTGCCGGGTGTCTATACGCTGCGCCCCCGACTGGTGGCCGTCAGCAGCCAGAATTTTGCCGATATGGCCTGCCTGCATAACTTCCATCCCCACAAACGCAGCGGCAATCCATGGGGGGAAGCCATCGCCATCCTCACATCTCCCGGTGGTGGCGGGTATTACCTGAACCTGCACGACAGCCAGGCCAGGCGAGATGACACCGGTGAGAAAACGCCGGGGAATACGGCGATTATCGGGAAAACCGGTTCAGGCAAAACCCTGCTGATGACTGTCATGCAACAACTGATGCAGAAGTACCGCAACCCGGCGACATTTGCGCCTTCTGCCACCAACAAACGGCTGACCACGGTGTATTTCGATAAGGATCGGGCGGCGGAAATGGCGATCCGCCTGGCGGGCGGGCGTTATTTCCGCATCCGTACCGGCGAGTCCACCGGCTTCAACCCGTTTGCGCTGGAGCCAACCCGCCGGAACATCAGTTTCATCAAACGGCTGGTGCGCATGCTGTGCCGCCGCAACGGTAAGCCGCTCGATCCGCGCGATGAGGAGCGGATCAGTGCCGCCGTGGACACCATCATGCTGGACTACCCGCCGGAGTACCGTCGGTACGGGATCACCCGGCTGCTGGAAGTGCTGCCGGAGCCGCCGACCACAGACGCCCGCACCAACGGGCTGCGTATTCGCCTGAAACAGTGGGCGCAGGGGGGCGAGTTCGGCTGGGTGTTTGATAACGAGGCTGATACTTTCACCATCAGCGATGTCGATAACGTTGGTATCGACGGCACCGAATTTCTGGATGATGACGATATTCGCGGTCCCGTGACCTTTTACCTGCTGTACCGTGTGACCAGTCTTCTGGACGGTCGCCGCCTGGTGATGTTTATGGATGAGTTCTGGCGCTGGCTGGCCGATGTCGAATTTTCCCGTTTCTCGCTCAATATGCTGAAAGTTATCCGTAAGCTGAACGGGATCTTCGTCCCGGCAACACAGTCACCGGATGAAATCGTCAGACATCCCATCGCCCCGGCGATTATTGAGCAGTGCGGTACCCAGATTTTCCTCGCCAATCCGAAAGCCAGCTATACAGATTACGTGGAGAAAATGAAAGTGCCGGACAGCGTTTATGAGACGGTCAGGAACCTGGATCCGGGCGAGCATTATATGGTCATCCTGAAAACACCGCTGCGGGCCGGAGAAACCCGCCCGTTTGTGGCAATGGCGAAAATGGATCTGTCCGGACTGGGTAAACTCACCCGACTTCTCAGCGCCAGTGAAGACAACCTGAAAATATTCGATGCCATTTATCAGGACGGTATGCGACCTGATGAATGGAAAGATACGTTTCTTGACCGGGCAATCTGAAAGCCAACCGGAGGTAATATCAATGCGTTCCAGGAATCACCTTCTGGCATTATCGTTATTTTTCTCAGCACAGGCGTTCAGCGCCGGAATACCGGTTTTTGACGCCGTGCAGAATACCGAATCCATTAACCAGTGGATGCAGAAACTACAGCAATGGGAGGATACAGTTACCCATTATAAAAGTGAACTTGATGCATATAAGAAGCAACTGGCTACCGCAACCGGCGTGCGGGATATTCAGGGTTTTCTCAGTGATGCCAGAAGCCTGAAAACCGATATTGATAATCTCCGTAAGAACGGTATTTCACTGCATGATCTGCTGACCACGCAGAACAGTTCATATTCTGCTGAACTGCAAAACCTTTACAATAAATACAAATCGTTCAGCGTATGCAGCGAGGAACAGGAAGGAATAAAGTCTCAGGCCCTGGCCGACAGTTGTAAACAGATGATCCTCAATCAGGCAATGGCGATTGAGAATACCACTGACGTTGAAAACAGGATTAACAGCACACTCAGCGACATATCAGACTTATCTGACCGTATATCAAATGCGCAGGACTCGAAAGAGTCTCAGGATCTGGCTAACGCCATCGCGGCGAAAAGCGTACAGTTAAATGCGCTGACGAATCAGTGGGAGATGTCTGTCAGACAGGCTGAACAGCGAACGACATTGCTGGAACAGCAAAGACAGAAAGCCTTTGAACAGCAGCAACTAACGGCACCTGTTGCTGACCTTAATAATTTATAAGGAGGTTATCCATGCTCAGATCCTTATTCACCTTATGCACACTCTCAGGCGTGATATTACTGTCCGGCTGCAAGGAAACCAAATCCGAAGCCTGGTATAAGCAGCATCCTGACGAAACTTATGTGGTTTATACGCAATGCCTGAAGGATGGTGAGGCAAGCGATAACTGCGAATTTGCCCACCGGGCAGCACTTATGTTTGCACAGGAAGGCCAGCCCGGGGTTAAGGAGAAATTCGAGGCGATATTTCAGCAGGAAGCTGAAAAACGAAATGCAGTGACACAGTAATTTCTCCTCCAGCAAAACAGGGAATCCTCCCTGTTTTCTATATCCTTTCTTTATATATCAGGTGAGGCACCATGTCCGGTGGTATTTTTGTTGGTATGGACAAAAACATCATGGATGGACTGAATGCCGTACTGGAAGGTCAGTCTTCCACTTACGGCACGATGATCAGCGTCATCATCGTCAGCTCTTTTACCCTGTTTATACTGTTTCGCGGTTATCAGACGCTGGCTGGCAAACTCCGGACCCCGGTTGAAGATGTCGCCTGGGATGTGGGCCGCATGTTGCTGATCACCACCTTTGCGTTAAACCTTGATGGCTGGCTGGATATGGCGGTAGCGGCTATCCAGGGACTCAAAGACGGTATCAGCGGCGATGATAACGTCTGGGCGCTGCTCGATACCGTCTGGGAAAAGGCACAGGCGCTGGGGCAAAAGTTATTTAATATGGACACCTCAACTTACGTCAAACTGAATGGTGGCCTTGCCGAAGTCCTGGTATGGGGCGGCTCTATTGTCCTGCTGATGGCAGCCACCTTTGTCAATCTGCTCGCCGAAATCACCATCCTGTTAATGACGACCACCGCGCCGCTCTTTATTTTCTGCCTGCTGTACGGTTTTCTTAAGCCGATGTTTGATAACTGGCTGAGAACAATTTTCGCGGCAATATTAACGATCATGTTTTCTGCTTTATCCATCCGTATCGCCATTAATTACCTGCATAAGATACTGGATGCTGCAACAAAAACATCCGCTGAAACCAATATGGTAACACTGGCGGCGCAGTGCCTGCTGGCCGGGATTGCAGCGGGTGTGGTGGTCTGGTTCTCCGCGAAGCTCGCGAGCGCACTCAGCGGGGCCGCCGTACAGGCAGTGCTGCAGGGTGCCGCCATGAGTGGCCTGAGCGGACTGGCGAACAAATCCGCCGACCTCGCCGGGCCGGGGGTAAAGGGCGGAGCCCGCCTGGCTGCGAAAGGCGGCATGGCCGCCGCCGCGGCGGCCGGCAGGCTCGCCGGCGCAGGCGCGGGTAAAACCGTGAGCGCCTGGCAGAAACGCGCCGCCGCCATCGAAAGCATGAAACGCCTGAACCGGCAGCGTTACCGTTAATCCTTCCGACCGTTAATTTCCTTTTCCCCGTCACGCCGTGGCCAGCGCCACCGGTGCGGCATTTCTGCATCCATACGATAAGGGGCTTCCATGAAATTCAGCATCATCCTTCTGATGCTGTGCGCGCTGACGGGCTGCGCACGGCATCAGGGCGACCTTCCGCCGGTATCCGGCGAACCCGAGCCGGTGAATTCCCCCACCATCATTCAGGAGCTGACTCACCATGCCTGATATTCAGAACATTCTTAATGCTTCCCGCTCTTTTGAATCCATCCAGTTGGAAAAGGAAGAGCGTTCCCGAAAAACCGCCTGGCGGGTGGCCGCTACCGGACTGATTCTGGCCGCAATGGCGATTGCGGCCATTATTATTCTGCTGCCACTGAAAACCACCGACACTGAATTATGGTCAGTGGATAAACAGACCGGGCGCTATGAATATATGACCCGCGTGAAGGAACGGGATATTTCGTCTGAAAAGGCACTGGCGCATTCACTGGCAGCACACTATGTCAGACTCCGCGAGGGATATAATTATTTCTCCCTCCAGCGTGATTATGACGACGTGCAGTTATTTAACAGCGACAGCATGAACCGGGACTATCTGGACGGGTTTAACGGCGACCAGGCACCGGACGTGATTTTTAACAAGGCGGAATATGTCGTTTATATCGACATTATTTCCAATGTGCATGCGCCTGCCACCGGGCCGGATAATCTGGCAACACTGCGTATCAAGCGCACAATTCGTCGTATTGCTGATAATTCTATGAAAACGGATGTGTGGAATATCCGTCTCACTTACCGCTACGTCCCGCACCGGCAACTGACCGACAGCCAGCGCGAAGTCAACCCGCTGGGCTTTATCGTCACCAGCTACCAGCGCGATAAAGAGCTGAGGGGGGAATGATGCTGAAACATACCCTGCTCCTCTCTGGCTTACTGGCGTCATGCGTGGCATGGAGCGCAGCGACACCGCGCGGCAGCGCGTATGACAGCCGGATGCAGAACATCACATACAACAGCCAGAACGCCACGGTCGTCAGTACCCGCCCCGGTTACGTCACCATGCTGATGTTTGACGACGATGAAACCGTTATTGATGCGCAGGCGGGTTTTCCCAGAGGCTGGACCGTGACGAAAAGCGATAACCGGGTGGGCGTCAGCCCGAACCCGATTACCCAGCCGGTCACGGATGCCAGCGGCAACAACGTCAACCAGGTGTTTCTGCCGACGGCAAAAGACTGGAAAACCAATCTGTTCGTGGTGACCTCGAAGCGCGATTACAGCCTGGAGCTGAACGTGCTGGACCGCGACTCGCCCGCTCAGGCCTTTGTTATCCGCTACCGCTATCCCGACGAACTGCGAAAAAAGACTGCCGCCGCCAGCGCCGCCCGTCAGCAACATCAGCAGGAAGCACTGGACCGGCAGCGGATAGCGGCGGCATTCGGGCAGGCCACCACGCCGCGCAACTGGCGCTATACAAAACGGGTGGCAGCAGGCTCAGCCTTCATCGCCCCGGACTTTACCTGGGATGACGGTCGTTTCGCGTATATCGGTTTTTCCCCCACGAAGACCCTGCCTTCCGTTTTCCGGGTGGTTAACGGCCAGGAGCAGGCGGTCACGCCCGGAACGGTTAAACGGGGCAGTTACACCGTGGTGGTGGTTCCGGCATCGACGCAGCTGGTTCTGCGTTACGGCACCTCGGTGGTGGGGGTCGAAAACGACGGATCCGGGCGTATCCCGCTGACCAACAGTGACACTGTTTCACCCTCCGTTACGCTGGAGGCAAAATGACCGACAAATCTTTCCCGGACGAACCGAAAAAAACCACCGCAGAACGGGAAGCAGAAGCCCGCGAACGCGCCCGCGCGGCAATGGCATATCAGGAGCCGGAGCAGAAAACGCCGCCCGGCCAGCCGGAAGTGACCCGTTTCCGTAAGACGTCCGGTCACCGTACACTGATAGTCAGCCTGCTGAGTCTGGTCCTGGTCATCGCCCTGGCATCCGGTGGCGATCGTCTTCTCAGCGCCCTGAAAAGGGGGGATGAGAAAGAATCTGACACCGCACCGCCGCCCTCCTCCGGGGCGGTGCAGCAGGAGCGTAAGAATCTGGGCATGGACAGTAACCCGTTTGGCCTGTTCGGGCCAGGGAGGCAGGAAAGCGCAGGCCCTGCCAGTCAGAGCGCCCCGGCCACACCAGCTCTGCCGCCCGGGCCGCCCGCCCTGAACAAGGCGGCAGCACTGGCAAACGGGCTGAACAGCGGCAGCACAGGGTCAGGCGACGATACACGCACGTTCCGAAGCGGATCGCGCAGCAACGCGGGAACGTCGGGCAGCCCGTCTGCCTCCACGGCGTACACATCCTGTCAGTCTGTACTGGTCAGTGGCGAAAATGGACGTCTGCGCTGCCCGGATACGACAGCACCGGGAGACAGCAATAACAATGGCAATCCAGGCGTTGCCCGTGTCACTGGTGTCAGGCGGCTGGGCCTCGATCCTGATCTCTATATCCCCGTGGATCGTTATATTCCGTGTTCGATGATGCGGCGCTTCGTATCCGATGTTGGCGGTCATATCTCCTGCCTGATCGGTGAGAATGTCTGGAGCGCCAGTAACCATGTGAAGCTGATCCCGGCAGGAACGGTCGCCCGTGGCGTCTACCGCACCGGCGCACTGCAACATGGGCGCAGCCGGATGTTTGTGCTGTGGACGGAGCTGCGCACGCCGGAGCCCGGCAGCCTGCAAATCCCGCTCACCGATACGCAGGCCACCGGCCCCCTCGGTGAGGCGGGGATCGCGGGCTGGATCGACAGCCATTTCTGGGAGCGTTTCGGCAACGCCCTGATGCTCAGTACCGTGCAGGACGTGGCGGCAGCGGCATCAGATGCCGCGCCGGGTAAAGACCGCAATACTGACTATACCGAAAACACCCGCGCCGCCACGGCGGAAATGGCGAAAACGACACTGGAAAACAGCATCAGTATCCCGCCCACGATGTACCTGAACCAGGGCGATGTGATCGGCATCATGACCGGCACGGATATTGATTTTTCCTCTGTTTATCAACTACGGCTGAAAAAGAAATGGTATGAGCGCTGAAAACCTGTCACTGGATTTTATGAAAAACCGTCTGTTTGGTGATTTTCTTGCTCAGGATGGCCTGACAGAAATTGCGGTTAACCGACCGGGTGAGCTGCATACAAAAATTCGGGGAAAATGGCAAAAACAGGCATCCCCCATCACGTTGCGTCAGTGTCATGCTTTTGCCAGAGCGCTGGCGTCCTGGCATGACGATAATATTGACGATACATCACCCATCCTTTCTGCAACATTAGGATCCGGCGAACGTGTTCAGGCGATTATTCCCCCGGCCTGCGAACGTAATACGGTGTCCATTACGCTGCGCAAACCCTCGTTTGAGCAGAAAACACATCAGTCATGGATTGATGCGGGATTTTATCAGCGCGTGGCCGGTCAGGAAAAAACGAAAAGCCAGGATAATGCACTGGTCCGGTTATATCACAGCGGGAATATTCCCCGCTTTATGGAAAAGGCGGTGGAATACGGCAAAACGATTTTTATTGTGGGTGAAACCGGCTCCGGCAAAACCACCTATATGAAAACGCTGCTGCATTATATTCCGCTGCATCTCCGGCTGGTAACGATTGAGGATAATCCCGAAATCCGTTTTTATCACCATGCCAATTATGTGCATCTTTTTTACCCGGCGGATGCCGGGGATAACGCCATTATCACCCCTGGCAGACTGATCCGGGCTAATTATCGTATGAACCCTGACCGGATATTACTGGCGGAAATTCGTGGGCAGGAAGCGTGGGACGCGCTGAAAATTGTCGGCTCCGGGCATGAGGGGTTAATCACCTCCCTGCATGCGGGCAGCCCGGAAGAATGCATTGAAGGGATCATTGACCGCTGCTATGAAAACCCTGACTGCCGGAACATTCCTTTTGATGTGTTGTTACGCAAGGTACTTAAAAGCATTGATGTCATCGTCAGTATTGATATACACGGCGATGTTCGCCGGATGCATGATATTTACTTTAAGCCAGTTCATTTAAACAGCATGAAAGAGACATTCAGAAAATAACTCCGGTAAATAACATTATCAAAATACGTAACCTTTCATTAATCATAACGGTAACTGAAATGAAAAAAGCAATATCCTCCGTATTATTGTTCTGCGTTATTGCGTCATGTTCAACAACTGTACTGGCTGCTGATGCCTGCGAAGTGGTGTTATGTATGTACGGTAAAGCAACCGGAAATGGCGGCGGCAGTGAATGTCATTCCGCTGAACGTGCATTCTTTAATATCGTGAAAAAGAATAAACACGGCTTTCTTCCTGACCATACGGCCGATGCCAGACAATTATTTTTAAGTGAATGTGATTTGGCAGACCCGGCGGCCATCGGTCAAATTATCAGTAAATATGGCCGCGTTCGTGGTTAATACTGGCGAGACGGCACAGAGCATGACGGTTTTCAGGTTTTTACGGCTTCTGTTTTTCGCGGATTAAGGAGCGAAGAAACAGGGGCCGTAAAAATGAGGCAGCGGACAGAAATATTTTCGCGGATTAAGGAGCGAAAATATTTCAGGCACCGCGCCTCACCTGCAAACAGCCGCGCCCACGCGGATTTTGCAGGCCGGGGGGAGCCGGATAAATTTCGCCGCCCCAGCGAGCGAAAAGCTGTCGCCCACGACAGCGGTTTACCGGGGGGCACAGCCCCGCACACCGTCGCAGCCAAGTCTCCGGCCAAAAGCCGGTAGCGTGGCGCGACCACCCTCTTTAAAGGTCAGCTTCCGTTTTATTCCCGCAGCGAGGAACGAGCAAAGGGAAGAAAAAGGCGAAAGCGACCGTCTTAAAGGGGGTGGTCGCGCGTAGCGTGCGACGGTGTGCCGCCGTTGACCCTGGGGGTTTTGGCGCGGCGTCCAGCCACGACATTACCCCCATGCGACAGACAATAAGGGCGTCCAGCCCGCATGTACTGGCGCACACCGTTTCGTACCGGGAAGCATGCTTTCCGGCACATGGCCGCACAGCGGCCACCTTCTTTACCCCATACGCTCGCCCCGACTTTTCGCCCGACACCGTGGGGCGAACTGACGGGGCGATGTCATGGGGCGAATCGCTGACGAAGGAGGCTCGATGATTTTAAATAAGCTTGCCGCTTCACTGTCCCCGATAGTGAACGAGATGCTGGTGCTGCTCGCTTTTGTGCAACAGCAACAACTGATGCTGGCGTTATTAGCGGGGCTGACGATGCCGTTTTTTGCATCAATGAAAAGCGATGAACGGCAGAAAGCTCCACTCTGGAAAAAGCTGATTATTGCTTTTTCCCTGCTGTGTTTTCTCTCCGGCACACTGGCTCCGATAGTTATCGGATCCTTTCAGTGGCTGTATAAAATCAGACTCACCAGTGATAACTCAGCACTGGCGTGGTCAGTACGGATTGCTTTCACTGTAACCGGGATTATTTTTCATATTATGCTTCGCCGGGTATTCACGCCGGAACTGGACAAAATAAAGAAACGCCTTGTTAAAAAGACCACCCTTGAACGGGAATTACGTACTGATGTCCGCACCGTAAAATCCCTGCTACCGGAAACACTGCATTATGACCCGCTGCATTATATCGACCTGAGTAAAGGGCTATTTATCGGCATGGACAGGGAGAACGAACCAATGTATCTCCCGTTAAAAGACTGGCAGAAACAGCACGCGGATATTATCGGCACCACCGGAGCCGGTAAAGGGGTTGCCACCGGGATATTGCTTTATCAAAGTATTATTGCTGGTGAAGGTGTGTTTGTTATGGACCCAAAGGATGATGAATGGGCACCGCATCTTTACCGCAAAGCCTGCGAGGATGCAGGCAAACCCTTTGCCTTAATTGACCTGCGAAAACAGCAATACCAGTTAAATCTGATTGAAGATATCACGCCCGATGAACTGGAAGAATTGTTTGTTGCCGGTTTCAGTCTGGCGGAAAAAGGTCAGGAATCTGACTTTTATCGGATCGACGACCGAAAAGCCGCGCGTATCGCCGCACAATTTGTCAGTGATAATCCATCGGCAACAATCCGTGATGTTTATAATGGTGATTACGTTCAGGGAGTTGCCGAAAAAATCAAAGCGTTCTTTGGGAAGGTTGAAGAGCAGGCATTACTCAATGCCATTAACTCACCAGAAGGCTTTTCGCTTAAGCACATATTTGATGAAGGCGGCTGCTGTTATGTTGTCGGCTCCATGCGAAACAGTAAAATTATTACCGCCCAGCGGATGCTGCTGGTTCGCCTTTACCAGTTAGCAGAAAGGCGCAACCGTGTAACAAACGTCCCCCGCCCCATAGCTATTTATCTTTCCGAACTGAAATACCATTTATCCCGGCCAGCGCTGGAAGGTTTAGGTGCGGCGCGTGATAAAGGCGTGCATATTATTATGGACCACCAGTCCATTGCCGATTTAAAAGACTGCCCGGCAGATTTGAAAGGTGACGCCGTTGTCGGTGCGGTCGTTGAAAATGCCAAATTCAAACTGGTTTACCGGGTTATGGACCCGGATACAGCGGAATGGGTGGCGAGAATGTCAGGCACGATTCTGGTGGATGACGAACTCCGCAAGGCCAAGACGGATAATATGCTGACGGAAACCATCGACAGTGAGCGTACAATCCGCCAGGCCGAACGTTTCTTTATTGACAGTAATATGATCCTGAACCTGCCCGATTTTGTCAGCTTTATCTTTACGACAAAAACGCTTCCTTCTGCCTCACTGATTTCACCGATAAAGGTCAGAAAGCGTCAGCTAAAAATCTTTTCAGTTTCCCCTGATATTGCCGCAACGGCAGCCCCGGTGAAGATCATGCTGGATTTTAGCGAGGATGATAAACCAGCCATGCCGGATGTGATGACAACGCACCCGGCTCTTTTCTTCGACGAAATCGAAGTAAAACCGGTAAAGCCGAAACCTGATGATGAAGAACACCTGTCCCCGCTGGATTTTTAAGGAGCGGTTATGCTGATTTCGTCCTTTCATGAGCGCCAGACACGTAACAACGAAAAAATAAAACAACTGCTGAACTTCCTGAAAGAAGAAACCTACAGTGATTTTAAAACGCTGATGCAGTTATTTGGTTTCCGGGATCATAAGTCGCTTTATTCGCTGCTGGCAAAAACGGAGCGAATGGGGTTAATCCAGAAGCATATGCTTGAATCACGGACAATCAGGATTTCATTATGGGGGATCACCAGCGACGGGCTGGCGGTGGTATTAACCCCGAATGATAAAATCTTTCCTGCGCGGTTTGAACCATCAAAAATCACCGGCTGGACGCTGGAGCACCATCTTGATAATCAGGCCGCCAGGCTTATTCTGGAGAAAAAAGGTGCTTCGGGATGGATTAACGGCGACCGGACCACTTTTATCAGCCAGTATCAGGTGAAACATCGCCCGGACGGGTTACTGACACTGCCTGACGGTAACATTATTGCCATTGAAACCGAGCGCCGCCTGAAAACCCGGGCCCGTTATCAGTCGATCATGGCAAGCCACCTGCTGGCACGTACCCGCAAGCAGTGGATTTACGTTTTTTATGTTGTGCCCGATCCACAGAAGAAGCGTGCGCTTGAACTGCTGTTTGACAGCATCAGGCATGTCATCATCAACCATCAGCACGTCCCGCTGGAAGAACGCCACCGTCGGGTGTTTCGCATTTATACCTTTGATGAACTGAAACACCTGTCATTAGGCAGCTATACATAAGCTTTTACTCAGGCCATCGTGATGGCCTCATCGGCCTGGCGGCGATACCGCCAGGCCGGAATTTTTTTATTCCACTGCGAGGCGCAGACTGTTCGGTACTCGCTGTGCTGCGTTCCGCCTCAGTCTGCGCCTTGCAGCGTTGCCGGTAAAAACCATGTAACCGCATTCCCTTGCGGTTGTCTGATTCCGGTCTCAGAGTTTATCCATCAGGTAACGATGTGCTTTAGAGGCGGCGCTGGCCGCTTTGAAAATATAGCGCCTGTCGTTTTTCAGCGCTTTCAGCCAGGAAGCAATATAGCTTTCATGCTGTACCTCTCCATCAATCCCCAGGTCCGCCATCAGAAAAGCACTTCCCAGCTCCGCCACCAGTTCTTCCTCTGCATAATCGGCACTGCCAAACTTCCCTTTCATTTCACGGTTCAGGCGTTTTTTGCCACCACTCCAGTGAACCAGCTCATGCAGGGCGGTAGCGTAGAAGTTAGCCGCATTCGAAAACAGATGGCGCTCCGGTAGCCAGACTTCATCAGTTGAGGGGTTGAAAAAGGCGTTTTGTCCTTTCTCAATGATGTTTGCGCCACTCTTCCGTAACAGATTCTCAGCCTGCGGCAACGGGTCAAAGGTTGCTTCCGGACTGACAG
The DNA here is from genome assembly GCF_030333655.1 of Citrobacter sp. CK180. Classification (NCBI taxonomy): domain Bacteria; kingdom Pseudomonadati; phylum Pseudomonadota; class Gammaproteobacteria; order Enterobacterales; family Enterobacteriaceae; genus Citrobacter; species Citrobacter sp. CK180. Next base: position 259,397 of record NZ_JAOWFM010000043.1, read on the forward strand.
TTTCAGTCGTCAGGGGCAGGCCGTCGATTTGCTGAACGTTAAACACGGTGAAAGTTTTCAGCATCGGGATATGGTCAATTTCTCCGGCGTCGTTTTCCTTCTCCAGCGTGGTGTAGAAAATGGCTGTGGTGCCACGTTCACGCGTGCGAACCTGTCCACCTGCCATCTGCGCCTGTTTATAGGTCAACCAGCGTGAATCACTGAACCCCTGTTTTGATGCACTGCTCCACAGCAACATGATATTCATGCCACTGTAGGCTACGCCGGTGGCGTAATTAGATGGCAATCCAGACATGCCGGATACACGCTGCCACGGGCAGGACCAGGGTTTAACACCGGCTTCCAGCGCTGCAATGATGTTGTCGGTGACGGTCTGATAAATGTCGGTTCTGGTTTTAGAAAATTTCGTTTTTGAGGAGCCTGACGGGTCCAGCGGGGATACGCTGGTCGCCGCTGCGGCGTTAGGGGCTCTTGTCAGGGAGGTATGCAGGGAATTCGTCATGGTTTTTTCTCCGCCAGTGTGTGATTTTCGTCTTCGTATCGCCTGACGGTTCGCTTTCCCGGCATCGTTCTGTCCTGCAAGGGCGCAGAATGCGTGCCATTTACCCTTGCGGGACGGGTTGTGTTGGGAAACGATTAACCGGAAGCGAATACGGGGAACGGAAAGCACACAGGAGAAAAAAATTGCCCCTGCATAGCCGGGCGTAGCACCCCTTACTCCGCAGTGGTGAAAAGCAGATTTGGTGATGTTGAGCCGGAGACTGGCACTGACAGGAACTTCATGTAGGTGTTAGCATGCTTTCCTGCCGGACGAGACGGTTCTGCTAACTGGGGGCGGTTTGTTGTTAAATTGTCTCGTTCCGGCATCAATCACTACCTGTTCTGGGCTGTCTACGTATTGAACGCGGCATAGAGTCTATCTAACACCTCCCGGACCCGGGGTTAGAGATTTCTTGAAACAGGCCACAGCGCCTTAACCGGGGCAGCCGGGCGTAACGAGCGGCCCCAGCTTGCTACGCAGGTGTGACTATGGTTTTGGTAGTAACCAACATTGTCAGTTGTGCTTCTAGTACATATAAGAGGCGATCTTACTAGCTAGCTACTCGCCCCCCCCACTTAAGTAATAAGTCTAAAGTTTCGTAATTATCTGATTGCCAGATTGACCAAACCCATAACATGAGTAACATTTGTAAATATTCATACAAGTGCAGTGCCTAGGCAACTGAGGGCGGTAGCGTGGGTCGAGGTCTCACTTTCTACATTGGAAGCCAATTGGCTATCACGTTCGAGCCTGTTCTTAGCAGCAAGAGATTGATACGTGCTATCCGGTTAGTCCAGACTATGGCTGGACCAAATTCTGGATTAGGTCCAATAAACTATATCAACTAGAAAAATATTTTTAATAGCATGAGGTTTTGTTTATGCACGTCATTTACGGAGAAACTATTAACGATGTAATAATGAAACTCTTGGAAAAAGTGCTTAATGAAGGAGTTCGTGTTTCGACAAGGAATGGGGATGCTATAACTATTTATGATGTTAGTATGATCTTGCGAAACCCTAGATCAAGACATTTAAGTTTAGCGGGTCGAAAAAACAACATATTCTCCACATTTGCTGAAGCTATATGGGTATTTGCAGGCGATAACCGAATTAAACCATATCTAACTTTTTTTTTACCAAGAGCGCCTAAATACTCAGATGATGGTGTCACTTGGCGAGCAGCTTATGGAGAAAGACTATACGCTCACGGGCAACTTGAAAATGTCGTGCAACAATTCAAAAACGAAGGAATATTTACAAGAAGAGCGGTCATTAGCCTATACATGCCTGACAGAGATACAAGTGAAAGCCTCATAAAATTATACAACATAGAACATAGTGTCGATATACCTTGTAATAACTTAATTCATTTTTTTATCACTCCTGAAAAAAATTTAAATATTAAAATAGTCCAAAGAAGTGGCGATCTAATATTTGGAGTAAGCAATATAAACATTTTCGAGTTTAGTTTACTTCAAGAGATAGTACTTTCAATGTTACAGAGGGAAGTTGATAGCGAGATTAAACTAGGATACTTACATCATTCAGTAACTAATCTTCATATATATGATGATAGAATAGAACAAGCCAATGAAATACACAAAAGAAAAGAAGAACAAATGACAGATTTGATAAACGATGATGAAATATCATTTCCTCCATCACTACCAATTATAAAATCATTATTCTGTGATATAGTCTTATTCCTTGAAAGAATAATAACAGAAAATGCATATAAAATAGACACAATAGAGAAGGAAACTGAAAAACTAAAAAAAATATTTATTGAACATTTTGTAGAAACTGAAAGAAATTTACTCTGGGGATATGCAGAAGCAGCTTTATCATATATTTTTCAGGAAAGGTTTAAACAACCAATAGTGTTAACAGCTAAGTTAAGCGATGATTTCAATCTAAGCGTAACTTCCAATCACTTCAATAATTCTAATAAGGAGCGCCTATGAAAATTGCATTCATGGGAATATCGGGTAGTGGAAAAGATTTCCTTGCTAATTATCTAATATCCAACTATGAATTTGTTAGATTATCATTTAGCGATCAACTCAAAAAATTGGCCAATCATATTTACCCTTGGATGGAAAAGGATTATAGCCCTGAAAAGAAAACGTTATCACTCAATATAACCTTACCTACAGGCGACTTTATCAACCATTCACCAAGAGATATATGGCTGAGCTTAGACAAACTAAGGGAAATTGAAGAAAAAATATTTATTAGAATGCTATCAGAAGAGTTGAAAGTTTTAGAGGAAAATGAAGGGACGAATAAAAACATAATAATTACTGACATAAGATCAAATGAAGAATTCGCATGGTGTAAGAACAATCAATTCACAATAGTTCATATAGAACGGGAAAATAATAATTATAAAAGATACGAAATTGACAAGTATGTAAATGAGAACAAAACAAAATCAGACTATCATTTTAACAATAGTGTGAACGGAATTGATAGTTTTAAAAACTTTTTCGAAAGGGTATTATTTAGTGAACAGTAAAAACGATCAACTTTTTTGTAATGTCAGAGAAATGAAAATTAAAACCGCTAAACCCATCTTAAATGAAGCTGTTATCAGGGAATGGTTTTATCATCAACGAGAGAGAACCTCTATATATTACAAGAAAGAGATACTTAACCTTCCGCCATATTGGACAGAAGACAAGATATTGAGAAACTATAAATTTGTAAATACTAAAAGAACATGGGACAAAGAAACCAAGTGGTTATTAACAAATATAACAAACAATGATAAATTGAGTTATGATAATAAAATACTCAATTCATTTCTATTTAGAGTGGTAAATAAAAGCGATACATTCAATGAAATTGATGCGCCCTTTGATTTCACAAATATGACGATTCGTGATATTAATGAAAAAATCAGGGAGAAGACTCTCAATATATCCATAAAAAAACCAGGCTATGTATTTTTTAGTGCAGCCTATATTTTAGGAGGTCCGAAGTTTAATTTCGGGAAATACTTAGAAAATATAGAGGGCACAACGGAAAATGACATGGTAATTAGAATGATCAAATTTGTTTATTATAACCAAGATAAAATCGTTAATGGTGTAAAATCATCAAGAAATCAGCTTGAAGTTTTTGAACATTTAAAATCATTTTCAGGGATTGGGAATTTTCTAGCATATCAAATTTTCATAGATCTGACATACTTAGCCAGTTTTCCGTTTACAGAGTTGAATTTTGTTATTTCAGGTCCTGGTTGTGAAAGAGGAATTAATTGGATTTTTTCTAATAGAGATGGAATGAATAGCGAAGAGTGTTTGTTCTGGTTCACTATTAACCAAAAAAACATCGCAGAAAAATATAATGAACACTGGAACATGGATGAAATATTCCATTTCCTGCCTAAAGAAGAAAGAGTTTACACATTAATGGATATGGAAAATAGTGGTGCATGCGAGATAGATAAAAGATGCCGAACTAAATTTAACAATAAAAGACCGAAACAAAAGTATCATTATCAAAGTAATAATATAGAATTATTTTATAATTAGAAAATTACAAAGGATTTTAAAATGGTTAAAGAAATTAAGAAAAATGTTTTTGTTAGCCATCATCATAAAGATGACGCTAGTGTTGATGGGATTTCTCGTTTAGCTGCAGCAAAAGGTTATCATTTACGTAATAGTTCTATCAGAATGAAACCTGAAAACCAGCAACGAGTTGAGGAAAAAAAACTTAGTGATAGAACGATTGCACGTTTACTTAGAATGAAAATGAGGTGGGCTAGTCAAGTTATAGTTGTTATCGGGAAAGAAACGCATACCAGACCTTGGGTAAACTGGGAAATTCAAGTAGCTCATCAACTTGGAAAACCAATCATAGGTGTATATGAAAATGGTTTAAAAGGCGATGTAAAACTACCAGAGAATCTCGAAAAGTATGCAACCTCTATAGTGGCCTGGAGAAGTGACGCCATTATCAACGCACTAGAAGGTAAAACTTCATTTGAAAAACCTGATGGTACGGATCGTGATAAAGTTCAAGGTGGGAATGTCGTATGCTAATTGAGCCTAACTCTTACCTTTATGTCTATGCAATAACGAGAGACTTTGGTTTTGCACCCAATCCATTTCATGGAAGTTGTACCTTGGCAACATGCAAACCTGGAATTAGAAAGTCTGCTAAAGTGGGTGATTGGATACTCGGAGTTGGTGGAGCTAATTTAAAATCAGCTAAAAAAAAATGTATCCTATTAATGAAAGTTTCAGAAAAAATTAGTTTCAATGCTTATTGGGAGGATACCAGGTTTTCTATCAAAAAGCCTGCTAGAAATGGTAGTCATGTACAAATTCTGGGCGATAACATCTACCATCAAAATGAAAAAAATGAATGGATACAAGAAGATTCTCATCATAGCAATCCTGATGGTTCATTTAACATGACAAATCTTGAACGAGATACTAGTTCTAATAACGTGTTGATTTCTGATCATTTTTATTATTTCGGTAATAAAGCGATTGAAGTAGACTTAGACTCTCTTGAATATCATAGAATTAGAAACTATAAAAAGATTCCTTTAAATTCTACAATACCAGCCATTAACCTTATAAAAAGAATTGAATTTGATTTTAGAAGTGATAAAAATTCAGTTATATCTGACCCATGCAATTTTTCTGATTTCTATAAACGTGTAGATCAGCGAACTGGAGAACTTTATTGATAGGTGCACATATTTTGTGTTCCATATATTTTTAGTCTATCATTTTTTCAACCATCGCTGTTACTCTCCCGGAGGGAGTCTAGGGAAGGTGCGAACAAGTTCCTGATATGAGATCATCATATTCATCCGGAGCGCATCCCAGAGGGACATCATGAGCC